>NZ_JBIQDM010000003.1:29141-293782 GCF_045371165.1 Enterococcus pernyi | reverse complement strand
GATACTTACCAAGAAAAAGTCAATGTGGCTTGGCGCCAAGGTGTTAATTATGAAACTGGTGAAAAACTAGACCCACTTTTAGGCAGTATCGTCTCTACCTCGCAATACGTCAAAGACGGCTACACATGGATCAACGAATCCGAACTCGGCCAAGCCCTGATGATCTTAGGCTTTACGTATGCGTCTTACAAAGTCTTGACGACCACTGGTGTGAAGCAGGTAGAGAGTGGTAAGCTTAAGGAGGTGGGTGGTGGAGAAGCTACTAATAATTACTCACAACTAAGAGAATACTGGAAAAAAGATGTTGATTTTAAAGGTACGAAAGTTTATCAAAGAGATAGTATAATTGATATCAATAAAATAGATGTGAAAGGGCGATCTAATCTGCAAAGAATGGAACTGGGATTAGCTCCACTAGGGCCAGACGATAATCCTATAAATTTACATCATATGACGCAACGAGATATAAGTTCTATTGCTGAGGTGGAACAATCTTTCCATCAAATTAATTCTAAAACGATTCATATCAACTCTAACTCAGTGCCATCTGGAATAGATAGAAAATCTTTTAATAAATGGCGTGCTGACTATTGGAAAAATAGAGCAAATGATTTTAAATAAAGGAGACAATGGAATGGTTAATGATTACAATAAGGCGAAGAAAATAATTGAAGAAAATAAGGATTTAGCGGATGATTTTGGTGGAGCTACTGATGTTATCATACGCAAGGCCCAAGTAGAACTTAATTTACGATTTCCAGAGGATTATAAACGTTTTTTATCGTCTTTTGGTGCTTTGACGTTTGGTTCAATTGAAATTTATGGGGTTTTTAGAGAGGATTTTGAAAATTCTGGCGTTCCCGATGCCGTTTGGGCAACTTTGAATGAACGGAAATTAGTAAATATGCCAGCCCACTTAGTTATTCTGTATAACACTGGAATGGGAGAAATGTATTGCTTGAATTATCAAGAATTAAATGAAAATAGCGAACCTAAAATAACTTCATATTTCCCTGGTTTCTCTGAAGGTTCACAGAAAAATGAAGCATTATACAATAATTTTGGAGAATTTCTTCTAGATATGGTAGCAAACGAAATTAATTAATAAATAAAGGTAAAAAAAATTTAGATCCAATTTCTGGTAATTTTCAACCTCCCGGAATTTCGAGACCCACTAGTAAATTTTATAATGAAGATCTTATAAATAGTACCCATATTCCGATTGAGACACCAAAAAAATAGAAGGAAGTATCTTAATGGATTGGTTAGATACTCTAAAAAATCAACAGAAAAATAAGAATGACAAGTTGGAGGCGGTGGGCTATATAAGAGACATTTTAGATTATGGTGATATGTCAAAGAATAATGCTAAGAAATTTATCGATAATCTGGCTGTCCAAGCTACGTTACAGGATGATGATGACATAAAGGAATTAATATTAGATGCAATATTAGAAGGGTCGAAAGATCCAGATCTTGAAAAATCAATTGACTTAAATCCAATTATTCATCACTTAAATGACTTTAATGATGAATGTTTGAGTTATATCTTAAGCTTGCTTGGAAATTCTGGGAATGTAAAATATAGACAAATTATTGAATCGTATAAAGGAAACTCGAGATTAAAAGAAAACGTTGAATAAGCATTGTCAGAACTAGATTATCGAATAAAACATAATAAATAAAAATGATATATTATTGGCGAATTTGATGAAATATGTGGAAGTGAGGACTAATGTCAGTAGGATTATTTAAGTATGATGGGGATATCTATGAAGTAAACTCTGAAGTTATATTAAGTGAAAATATATCCTCGCAATCATTTTATGAAAGGTATTGGGAAAAAGCTATAGAAGAGTTAGGCATCAAATATATACAAGATGGCTCGGAATTTGATAATACAAAATTAGAAGTTATCATGGAAGAATTAGATTTATTGAAGAAATGGGCGACAGCAAATCTTCAAGGAGAAAAGCAGGAATACATGATCGCTAGAATAGAAAAATTAGAAGAAGTCATCCCTAGTTCTTTCATTTCAGAACAAGATATATTATATATTTTTTAAAATGAAACCGATGAACTAGCTGATTCTTTGCGCTCATTATACTTTATAGCCTTGACTTGTGAACGCACGAATGAATAGTTATCCGCCTAGTATGGATACAACTAATCAGCGAATTCGAACCAGAAAAAACTTGAAGTTATTAAGCTATGCAGGCGAATTATATTAAGTATCAATATTCTTTAAGATGATTTAAAAATCTTAAGAAATAGGGTGAAAAAAATTTTTGAAATAAAATTTATAATAGTTAAAGATGTTGACACAGAAAATCTTATCGGAGAGTATGGCTATTTTAGTGTCAGAATTGATAATGAATACTACGGGATTATTTTGGAAGAAGAACTAGAAGATTTTACTGTATCTCTATATGATTGGTTTATCAGTTTTTTAAGGGCCTTAGAGATTTTAAAAACAGAAAACTATGTTTTGATTAATGATATTGAATCTTTTAATACGTGGATAGAAATTTATAGAGATAAAGAAATCCTATCTATTAGTAAGGTTTTAGGTACTAAAGTGGGTCAAGGAGGGTGGATTCGCACAGAGAAACTTTCAAATCTGGATTATCAATTCTGGAAAGATAAAAAAATGCTATTTTCTGACTTCAGAACAGAAGTATTAGAGAAATCAGAGTATTATTTATCAGAAATAATTAAACTAAATTCTTTGCAAAATAAAAACATTCGTAATTTTAAAAAATTAGTAGAGAAATTAAAATTATAAACTTTAGAAAATAGCAAGTAAGGTATTTCAAGAACAAAAAATCATCACATCACTGGTATGTGGATGATTTTTTGTTCTTGATACTTTAAGTTGTACATCGAAAATACAACACGTGAATGAATCTTAACAATGATTTTTAGGCTATACGTACATTTTCAACTCCTGCTCCATAGTCTATGAGGAGAAATCATAAAATGAAAAAAACATTTTAGATAGAAAAACTAGTTTAATAGGGTAAAAAATGATAAAACTAAATCTAAAATTTGAGAATGAAAGAATTAACGGACAAGTAACGTATGAAGAAAAGGATTGAAACTTAGATTTTAATCCCAGATCAAATACAGATATTTTATTACTTGTCAGTTAATTGGAGGAAAATATAGTGAAGGAAAAACAAATAGAAAACGTCTTACAATTGTATGGAAAACAACAAATATTTAAAATTGAAGACTTCTTAATTTCAGAAATTGATAAAAATAACATACAAGATACAATAGATTTCGTAGTTTCTGATGATACTAGTAAAAATAGTAATTTTAAAGATGAGTTGTATGAAGGAGACGAATACGAGGGAATATTTTTAGAAGGTAATCAATATTTATTAGCTAGTTCTGTAGGAGAAGTAACGATAATAGATATGATAAGTGAGGATCATGGTGTTAGTGTAAAAGACACCCGTGTAAAATTTACGGAAGAAAGTTTTATTATTCTAATAACAAATAAAGAAGAAACTCTTGACTGGATAAAAAAATATAGGGCGGATAAATAAAAATAGAAGAACTTTGAAATCAATGTTTTAATTAATGAAATTGTATCTTTTAAAACCACAGGAAATAATACAAGATGATTAATATAAAAAAAGTAAACTGAATAGATGAAGACTCAGGAGAAGCTGATATTTTACTTTCAGATGGCTTATATTCCATTGAATGTTTTTGTAGTGATTGTGATGTATCAGAAGGTGATATGTTCACAGATATAATTTATGGATTTAACATCAAACACATTGTTAAAAGTTTAAATGAAGAATATATAGTAGATAAAAAAACTGATGACTATGATATAGCATAGACTTGACTAGTAAAAGATGAGTTTACTTATAAAATGAATGACATAAATCACTTTTCTCATTCGTACCTCTCCAACATAGATTTTCAGTACCAGCTATGCTAAACTAGCTAGGACGAAAAAAGTGGAGGAATGAATAGATGTTTACAAATGAAATGAAAATCATGTTATACGTAGATGATGTTGAAAAAAATGCAAATTTCTGGCAGCAGATCGGTTTTGTTGTGTTGGATCGTCAAGAAATGGATGGTACATTGATTATTGAGATTGCCCAATCAAAAGATGCGGGTACTGCGTTTGTTTTATATGATCGTGAATTTATCGAACAGCATTCACCAGGTACAGCTAGTGGGGCACCTTCTTTGATGTTTTATAGTGAGAATATTTTTGGTTTATACAAAAAGATGCAACAATTAGAAGTGACATTAGGTGATTTAGTCCATTTAGGTGAAGAATATGTATTCAATTTTGCAGATCCCGATGGCAATTACTTTGCTGTGACAGGAAAATAACTTACTTAGTAAGAATGAAGCAAGAACTCCGACTGAAATTTTAGTCGGTTTTTTTGTGTCTTTGAATACATAAAATTACGATATTTATATTATGTAAACTATACTTGCGCAAAAATACACAAGCAGAAATATCGTCATTTCATTTATACTTCTTTATACTGTTATGGAATGAATTGATGGAAGGAAGTAACTAAATGGATTACCAAGTACTACTATATTATAAATATACAACAATCACAGAACCTGAACTTTTTGCGAAAGAGCATCTTGCTTTTTGCCAATCACTAAATTTAAAAGGACGTATCCTTGTCGCAGAAGAGGGGATCAATGGGACAGTTTCTGGAACGATCGCAGAAACTGAGGCATACATGGAAGCGATGTTGGCAGATGAACGTTTTGCTGACACATTTTTCAAAATTGATCCTAGCGAGGGTCATGCCTTCAAAAAAATGTTTGTTCGTGCGCGTCCTGAACTAGTTTCACTAAAACTAGAAGATGACATTGATCCAAAAGAAATGACGGGCGCTTATTTGTCGCCTAAAGAGTTTAAAGAAGCGATTCTTGATGAAGATACGGTTGTGATCGATGCACGAAATGACTATGAATATGATCTCGGGCATTTTAGAGGAGCGGTTCGTCCTGATATCCGTAGCTTTAGAGAACTACCACAATGGATTCGTGACCATAAAGAAGAGTTTATGGAAAAACGGGTCGTGACTTATTGTACGGGCGGGATTCGCTGTGAGAAATTTTCTGGGTGGTTAGTGAGAGAAGGATTCAAAGATGTCGGTCAATTGCATGGGGGGATTGCGACCTATGGTAAAGATCCAGAAGTCCAAGGAGAACTATGGGATGGCAAAATGTACGTTTTTGACGAGCGTATCGCTGTCGATATCAATCGCGTAGATAAGCAGATCGTTGGGAAAGACTGGTTTGATGGTACTCCTTGCGAACGCTACATCAACTGTGGAAATCCAGAGTGTAATCGTCAAATGTTAGCCTCAGTGGAAAATGAAGAAAAACATTTAGGCTCATGTTCAGTAGCCTGTGCTAAACATCCGCATAATCGCTATGTCAAAGAAAGAAATCTATCTGCGGAAGAAATCGACGCTCATTTAGCAGCATTTGTATAATTTTTCTAAAAATCAAAGCTGACGTAGTTAGTGTTTATAAAATAAAATGAGAGTCATGAAATTTGTTCTTCAAATTTTCGTGGCTCTCATTTTCATCTGAAATCAGGAGATTTTTCTCTTAACTATTCGGAAATTGTTGCTACCTATGAGGATAAAATTGCGATATAATCAAATGAAAAGGTGGTGGTGTCATGAATAAACCATTTGTCTATGCAATCGGTGATGTCCATGGAAGTTATAATCTTTTTCAAAAGCTATTAACACATTATGATCCACATATTCATCAATTAGTCTTGATTGGTGATTTGAATGATCGTGGACCAAAAACAAAAGATTGCTTATTACTAGGAATGAAGTTAGTGAAAGAAACTGGTGCGGTCTACTTACGAGGCAATCATGAAGAGTACTTCTTACAGTTTCTCCAAGAACCAGAAGACTGGTATCCGTCTTACTTAAGAAACGGTGGAAGAGAAACAATGGAAAGTCTTTTGCATCCAGGTGCAGCAGAAGAATATTCACCAACTGAGATTGCCATGATGATTCGTTCAAGATATCGTGAATTGGTCGATTTTTTATGTAATTTGCCTTTATATTATGAATGGGAAAACTATCTTTTTGTCCATGCGGGTGTTGATCTAACTAAAAAAGATTGGCGTGATACTAGCCCTGGAGATTTTTTATGGATCAGAGAGCCTTTTCATGAGCATAAGAATCGGACTGATAAGACGATCGTATTTGGTCATACGATCACGCCATTACTCCATGGAGATATGCAGACAACTGATTTGTGGATACAAGATCAGAAAATCGGGATCGACGGTGGGGCTGTCTTTGGCGGATCGATGCATGGTGTCGTTTTTGAACCAACTGGAATCATCCAAGATATCGAGTATCAAAACAATCAAGGACCATGGCAACCACGTGATTGATCAGAAAAAGTTTTTGATAAAAGTGTATAGTTCTGATAAATAAGCCGAGAAACCCGAAATTTGTTCTTCAAATTTTTGGGCTTTTAAGCTTAGTCCTGAAGGTCAGATTTTGGAAAACCGATTATACATTTTCAAATTAAAAACAAAAATGAATTTTATTTTTGTTCTAGACACTGTTTAGTTACATTTAGAAATACCAGAATCTATGCTAAAATAAATCAGTATGATTTTTTGATTCTTGCTTTTTAATGAATAAACCGTAGTAGGAATCGATTTCGACTTAGAAAAGAGGCTATTTAATGACAGACAAAGTAAATCCAACGATTCTAGATCTTGTAAAGAAAGAATTGGCAGATTATCAAGCAAAACAGTTGACGACTGTTTTAAATCTATTAGCAGAAGGAAATACGGTGCCTTTTATTGCTCGTTACCGTAAAGAAATGACCGGAAGCTTGGACGAAGTACAAATCCGTGAAATTGAAGAGCGCTATGCTTATTTAGCAAATTTGGAAAAACGTAAAACCGAAGTCTTGCGTTTGATTGATGAACAAGGAAAATTGACTCCAGAATTACAACAAAGTATTACACAATCTGTAAAGATGCAACAAGTAGAGGATTTGTATCGTCCATACAAACAAAAACGAAGAACGAAAGCGACGATTGCGAAAGAAAAAGGGTTAGAACCTTTAGCAACTTGGTTATTGACCTTTTCATCTGAAGATGTTTTGACCGAAGCAACTAAATACGTCACTGAAGAAGTTCCGTCTCCTGAAGAAGCCTTACAAGGTGCCCATGAGATCATTGCAGAGCAGGTAAGTGACAATGCAAAATTCAGAACATGGGTCCGCTCATATACGTACAATAAGGGGCTATACGAAAGTACCGTCAAGAACAAAGAAAATGATGAAAAAGGCGTATATGAAATGTATTACGAGTTTTCTGAACCAATTCATAAAATTGTTTCTCATCGCATCTTAGCAACCAATCGTGGAGAAAAAGAAGAAGTGTTGAAAGTCAATCTTACGGTTGATGAAGCTGCGATTTTAACTTATTTGGAGAAACAATTGATTCCTGATACAGCTTCGTCTTCTGCTAATTCTGTTCGTTTAGCGATTCACGATAGTTACAAACGATTCATCCAACCTGCGATTGAGCGGGAGGTCCGTAATGAATTGACCGAAAAAGCGGACGAGCAAGCCATCGCTATATTTGGTGAAAATCTGCGTAACTTGTTATTACAACCACCTTTAAAAGGGAAAGTTGTCTTAGGCTTTGACCCAGCTTATCGTACCGGCTGTAAATTAGCAGTGGTGGATGCGACTGGTAAGGTTTTAGCGATCGAAGTGATTTACCCGCATAAACCGGCAAATCAAGCAAAAAGAGCCGAAGCAGGTCCTGCATTTGTGAAATTGATTGATCAGTACCACGTGGATATGGTTGCAATCGGTAATGGGACGGCGAGCCGTGAATCGGAGTTATTTGTGGCAGAACAGTTGAAGTTAGCCAAACATCAAGCGTTTTATGCCATCGTCAATGAAGCCGGAGCTTCTGTCTATTCCGCAAGTGATATTGCCCGTAAAGAATTTCCTGATTTACAAGTCGAAGAACGGAGTGCAGTTTCGATTGCTCGAAGATTACAAGACCCGTTGGCTGAACTAGTGAAAATCGATCCGAAGGCTGTTGGCGTGGGACAATATCAACATGATGTTTCACAAAAAAGATTAGCAGAACAGTTAGATTTTGTTGTTGAAACGGCAGTGAACCAAGTAGGGGTCGATGTCAATACAGCGAGTCCTCAGTTGTTGCAACATATTTCTGGTCTAAATAAGACGACTGCTCAAAACATCGTAACGTATCGTGAAGAAAATGGTGCATTTGCTTCTCGAACGCAATTGAAGAAGGTCCCACGTTTAGGGCCAAAAGCATATGAACAAGCAATCGGTTTCCTACGTGTGCCTGGTGGCAAACATGTACTGGACAACACCGCGATCCATCCAGAGAGTTATGCAGTAGCAAAAGAGATCTTACAGGCAAACCAATTATCTGAAAAGGATTTAGGAACGAAAGAAGCAATTGAAAAATTAAGTCAGATTTCTCCACAACGCTTGGCACAACAAGTGCAAGTGGGTGAAGAAACATTAAAAGATATTCTTGAGGGGTTGACCCAACCAGGACGAGATATGCGAGATGAAATGCCTGCGCCACTTTTACGTTCAGATGTATTGAGTATGGAAGATTTAAAACCCGGCATGGAATTAAAAGGAACAGTTCGCAATGTCATCGATTTTGGCGCATTCGTCGATATTGGTGTGAAACAAGATGGTTTAGTCCACATTTCTAAATTAAGCAATAAATTCGTCAAACATCCAACTGACGTGGTTTCCGTTGGTGATGTCGTCACTGTTTGGATCGAACAAGTGGATACGAACAAAGGGCGTATCAGTCTGACGATGCTTTCGCCTTACGAGGATCAAGCGTGACACAAGAAGAATTGCAACAGTTAGTCGAAGAGATTTCTTGGACAAGCTTCCAGCGTCCGTTCATGCACCAAGCAATGTTCAACAAACGTTTGAAAACAACAGGTGGTAGGTATCATTTAAATGATCACCATTTGGATTTTAATCCGACGATGTTTGCAGTAGCCGATCAAGCAACGATCATCGGGATCATCAAACATGAGCTGTGTCATTATCATCTTCACTTGACTGGAAAAGGGTATCGCCATCGTGACTCAGATTTCAAACAGTTATTGGTAAAGACGGGTGGCTTACGTTATGCACCTGCTATTCCTTCAAATAGAAGGCAAAAAATCGAAGGATATCAATGCCAAAAGTGTGCTGAATGGATTTATCGTAAAAGGAAAATCAATACAGATCGCTATTTGTGTGGGCGTTGTAGAGGACGATTGGTATGGCAAAAAACCACGTACTTGGATGTTGAATAATTGTATGAGGAGAGAAACAGAATGACAGGTGAACCATCAAGAATTGCAGACTGGAATTGCTTATTGGATTTTTTAGCAGACCCTGACCCACAGGAGTGTTCGGAACTAAAAGCACCAACACTGATTTTAGCTGGGAATTGTCTGCCCGTCCTAGTAGATGAAGCAGCAAAGGCTTACTTGAACCAGCAGGTTGCGCAAATCGTTTTAGTTGGTGGGATCGGACATGCGACGAAGTATCTCTATAAAAATTTTGAAAAACAAGGATTCTTATTTGAACAAGGTTTAAGTGAAAGTGAGATTTGTGCCCGCTATTTGCTTGAAAAATATAGGTTACCTGAACAGGCACTATTGTTAGAAACGAAGTCAACCAATTGTGGCGAGAATGCTTCATTTTCTTACAATTTATTAAAAGCACAGGGCCCATTACCTGAACGTGTTCTTTTAATGAATGATCCCACCTTGCAACGACGAACAAAGGCGACTTTTGAGAAGAAATGGGGCAATGAGTCTATTCATTTTTATAATTATGTACCGATACTTCCACAAGTGACAGAAAGTACCAAGGGATTCAACTTCTCTGATCAAAGACTAAATGACTTGTGGCCTTCTGATTATTTCCAAGCCTTAGTATTTGGAGAAATAGTTCGTTTGAAAGATGATGCCCAAGGTTACGGACCTAATGGAACGGGATTTATCGGTCATGTCGACATCCCAGATGAGGTGTGGTCTGCTTATTTACGTCTCTTAGCGATGAATGAAAAAGTTTCGCTAAAAAGGTAATCAGGGCACTAATATTTAAGGAACTAAAAATCATCCGAATAAATTTGGTTGAAATTTTTTATTGTTTATAAGATAATGGGTTTCGTGTTGAATGTATGAATAAAATAATGGATGATAGTTAAGAGAAGAGGATTCAAATGAAAAATCAAGAAAATTTGTACCACTTTGTTGGTATTAAAGGCTCAGGAATGAGCTCTTTGGCACTTGTATTACATGAAAAAGGATTAAACGTCCAAGGATCAGATATCGAAAAATATTTCTTTACTCAAAGAGATTTAGAAAAAGCCAATATCTCTATCTTGCCGTTTGATGCAGAAAACGTCAAACCAGGAATGATCGTGATCGCCGGCAATGCTTTTCCAGATTCACACGAAGAGATCCAACGTGCAAAAGAGCTTGGATTAGAAGTGATCCGTTACCATGATTTTATTGCAGATTTTATCCAAAATTATACGAGTATCGCTGTCACTGGTTCCCATGGGAAAACAAGTACGACAGGTCTATTATCACATGTATTGACAGGGATTCGTCCGACAAGTTACTTGATTGGTGACGGCACTGGTCATGGTGATCCAGAGGCAGAATTCTTTGCTTTTGAAGCATGTGAATATCGTCGCCACTTTTTAGCTTACTCTCCTGATTATGTGATCATGACGAATATCGATTTTGATCATCCTGATTATTATACAAGTATCGATGATGTTTTCTCCGCTTTCCAAACGATGGCAAAACAAGTCAAAAAAGCGATCTTTGCTTACGGAGATGACGACTATCTAAGAAAGTTAGAAGCGGATGTGCCGATCTATTATTACGGTATGAATGAAGATGACGATATCCAAGCACGTAATATTGAACGTACGACAACTGGTTCAGCTTTTGATGTGTTCCATGGCGAAGAGTTTGTTGGACACTTTACAGTTCCAGCATTTGGAAAACATAATATTTTGAATGCACTTGGTGTTATCGCAGTTGCCTACTTCGAGAAGTTAGACGTGAAAGAAGTTGCTGACGAAATGTTGACATTCCCTGGAGTGAAACGTCGTTTTAGCGAGAAAATCGTGGCTGATATGACAGTCGTTGATGACTATGCTCACCATCCAGCAGAAATCAAAGCAACTATTGATGGCGCACGTCAGAAATATCCAGACAAAGAAATCATTGCAGTCTTCCAACCACATACATTTACTCGTACGATTGCCTTGATGGATGAATTTGCCGAAGCCTTAGATTTAGCTGACCGTGTGTATCTATGTGATATTTTTGGTTCTGCCCGTGAAGAACAAGGGGACGTTAAAATCGAAGACCTAGGGGCAAAAATCAAAAAAGGTGGTCAAGTAATCAAAGAAGATAACGTTTCGCCGTTATTAGACTACCACGAAGCAGTGATTATTTTCATGGGTGCTGGTGATGTTCAAAAATTTGAACAAGCCTATGAAAAATTATTGAGCAGTACAACGAAAAACGTTCTGTAATCATCTAAGTGAATAAAAGAAGTTAGCGTCAAAAGGGATTGTCAGGTGGCAGCCCCTTTTGGCGTTTATTTGTGGGTGATAGGTAGAGTTCTTTTTCAGTAATGTTTCGCCTGCTTATAGTGACCGTAAGTATTCAATCGAATTAAGAAATCCTAAAGTATCCAGACAAAATACGAACGGTTTTTATTCAACTATGCTATAGTCTTCAATAAATAATGTACGATCATCGAAGTGATTGCTTACATAAGTGAAAGACCAAAGCATGTTCTGTAACTTGCGTTTTTTGTATGATTTGGTACAATTGGTACGAATGAATAAATAAACTGGAGGGTTTAAACTTGAACATAAGTAAACCGCGTAAATTAGGAAAAACAATCAATGAAATCGAGGAAGGCGACTCGTTATCTTTAACAGAATCAATTGAAGATAGTCAGTTATTATTATATTTAGGATTAACAAACGATGCCAATCCTTTATATATCCAACATGATTTTGCACAGAAAACGGAATATCATCAACCCATTGTTCCAACTGTGATGTTAATGGGAATCATAACAAGTGCAGTGTCAAAACACTTGCCTGGTCCAGGTTCTCATGTGGTGAATTTTTCAGCTAATTTTGTCGAGCCGGTTTTTCATTATGAAACATTGACTTTTCAGTTTGAAGTCATTCGAGTGGATAAGATGAAAAATGTTGTGACTATTTCAGTGGAGGCCACGAATACACAAGACAATCGTGTATTAGATGCAGTAGTCATGGTACAACCACCAGAATTAGAACAAGAATTAACTCTTGAAAGTGAAGGTGAATAAGATGAACAATCAAATCATATCAAATAGTATCAACCGCTTTTATGCGAAAGTCTACGGATTTTTAGGAATCGGTCTAGCGCTGAGTGCGATCACTTCCTATTTAGCGATCCAAGTTTTTCCTTATCAAGTAGCAAGCTTCATCAATAATTTTCCATTAGGTTTTATGGGATTATGGATTGTCCAAATCATTTTGGTTTTAGTTTTAGGAGCAAAAGCACAAAAAAATCCAAGCTTAGCAATCGGTGGATTTATCGCATATTCCTTATTGAATGGTATCGTTTTAGCTGTTACATTAGCTTTTTATGATATCGGAACGATCACAACTGCTTTTATTTCAGCAACTGGGATGTTCATTGGGATGTCAGCAATCGGGATGTTCACTAAAAAAGATCTATCAGGTGTGGGTCGTGCCGGAATGGCAGCGTTGATCGGTGTGATCATTGCGATGGTCTTGAATGTTTTTATTTTAAGAAGTAGTGCAGTTGAACTGTTCATCTCATTACTACTTGTCGTGATTTTTGCAGGTATTACTGCTTATGATAACCAAAAGATCGCAAATGTATATGTTCAATCAAATGGACAAGCAAATAGTGGGATTGCCGTATTCTTGGCACTTCAACTATATCTAGATTTCATCAACTTGTTCTTGGCATTCTTACGAATCTTTGGACGTAATAACTAAGCAATAAACGAAGAGCAAGATAAAAATATCTCTCATATGAAAAGAAAGAATCCACAGAATTTGATCGTCAAATTCTAGTGGGTTCTTTTTTGGGTCCTCGATACCAGTAATCACTATTTTTATCCTAAATTACTTTGTTCGCAATCTAGGATAAACGGTATTCAAAAAGTAAGACTGGTGTCTTACGCCTTAGTACGTACCGCTTTTCTAACAACCTTTTGCCTGTCCGTTTTTTCTTTTCGCATTCTTTGGCATTCTTTGTTAGAATGAGAAAGAACTTTATAGTAAGGAGTTAAGCGGATGACTAAAAATAAATTATTACTCGTTGACGGAAATAGTGTGGCCTTTCGTGCATTCTTTGCGTTGCACAATTCGTTGGAACGTTTTAAAAATCGTAATGGGTTGCATACCAACGCAATCTATGCGTTTCATAATATGTTTGAAAATGTCATGCAAAAAGAACAACCAACGCATGTTTTGGTTGCTTTTGATGCAGGGAAAACAACATTCCGAACAGAAATGTACGCAGAATACAAAGGTGGCCGTTCAAAGACACCGGGAGAATTCAAAGAACAAATGCCTTATATCCGTGAGCTTCTAACCGGTCTGGGTGTGAAGTATTACGAGTTACCGAACTATGAGGCAGACGATATCATCGGTACTTTGGCAGAAAAAGTGGATAAAGAAATATTCGATGTAGTTGTCTTGTCCGGTGACCGAGATTTAACACAATTGGCATCAAAAGAAATCAAAGTCGATATCACTGTGAAAGGTGTAAGTGATATTGAAAGTTATACGCCAGAACATGTGGCGGAAAAATATGATGGCCTTACACCGAAACAAATCATCGATATGAAGGGATTAGCAGGGGATGCTTCAGATAATATCCCTGGCGTAACAAAGATCGGTGAAAAAACAGCGATCAAATTATTGAATCAATATGGCTCTGTTGAAGGGATCTATGAACATATCGACGAAATGAAACAAAGTAAGATGAAAGAAAATCTGATCAATGACAAAGAGCAAGCTTTCTTGTCCAAAAAATTAGCAACGATCGATACCGATGCGCCAGTAGAAGTTGATATTGACTCCCTTGCCTATCAAGGAAAAGACTTAGATAAATTGGTGCCTTTCTTCAAGGAAATGGATTTCAAACAATTTCTTGCTAAATTAGATGTGGTCGAAGAACAAGTAGAAATGAAAGATATTTTGTTTGAAGTGGTCCATGAATATGATGAGAGCATGTTCCAGACAAATATGGCTTTATATGTTGAGATGATGGGCGACAACTATCATACAGAAGACATCGTTGGTGTGGCATGGGGAACACCAGAGAAAATCTATGTGACAAATGACTTAGCGATTTTTGAAAATGAAACCTTTCTTTCATGGGTCGGGGACAAGACTCGTCTGAAAAATGTATATGATGCTAAGCGTACGTATGTGGCATTGAACCGCTATGCAGCGAAATTACAAGGGATCGACTTTGATGTCTTACTAGGTGCTTATTTATTGGATACGAACGAGAAAAGTGAGGACATCGAAGGGATAGCGTCACATTACGGGTATCATGATATCCAATCGGATGAAGCAATCTACGGAAAAGGCGCGAAGAAAGGTCTACCAGAAGATGAAGAAGTTTTCTTTGCCCACCTAGCACGAAAAGTTTCAGCAATCAATGGTTTGACGCCTAAACTAAGTCAAGAATTAGCAGAAAAAAATCAAGAAGATCTTTTCCGAAAAATGGAATTACCTTTGTCGATCATCTTGGCTGAAATGGAAATCAGTGGGATCAAAGTGGATGCGACTCGTCTTCAAGAAATGAAAATCGAATTTTCGGATCGATTGAGAGAGATCGAACGAAAAATCTATGAAGAGGCTGGAGAAGAATTCAATCTAAACTCACCTAAACAATTAGGTGTGATCCTTTTTGAAAAGATGGGTCTTCCAGTGATCAAAAAAACCAAAACAGGCTATTCGACTGCGGTTGATGTCTTAGAACAATTGCGTGAGCAAGCACCGATCGTTGACGATATTTTGATTTATCGCCAAATCGCTAAAATCCAATCGACCTATGTCGAAGGTTTACTGAAAGTGATCCAATCGGACGGGAAAGTCCATACTCGCTATGTTCAAACATTGACGCAGACAGGCCGTTTGAGTTCAGTTGATCCCAACTTACAAAATATTCCGATCCGTTTAGATGAAGGTCGCAAGATCCGTCAAGCATTCGTTCCTAGAAACGAAGATTGGTTGATCTATTCTTCTGACTATTCTCAGATCGAATTACGTGTATTGGCGCATATCTCAGATGACGAGCATTTAAAAGCTGCCTTTTTAGAAGGACAAGATATCCATTCAAGTACAGCAATGCGTGTGTTCGGCATTGAAAAAGCCGAAGACGTCACACCAAATATGCGTCGTCAAGCGAAAGCAGTCAATTTCGGAATCGTTTATGGAATTTCTGATTATGGGTTATCACAAAACTTAGGCATTACGCGTAAAGCGGCTCAACAATATATCGATACGTACTTTGAAAAATATCCAGGTGTCAAAGAATACATGGAGCGTATTGTTCGTGAAGCGAAAGATCAAGGTTTTGTAGAAACGTTATACCATCGTCGTCGCTATTTACCAGATATCAATTCAAGGAACTACAACATTCGTTCATTTGCCGAACGAACAGCAATCAATACGCCGATCCAAGGAAGTGCGGCGGATATCCTGAAAATCGCCATGATCGAATTGGACAAACGCTTGAAAGAATCGGACTTGCAAGCGACGATGTTACTTCAAGTGCACGATGAATTAGTCTTTGAAGTGCCAGAAAGTGAATTAGAGATGTTAGATAAATTAGTCAGCGAAGTAATGGAACAGGCGGTTGCTTTACATGTTCCACTGATCACAGACAGCAGCTGGGGCAAAACATGGTATGAAGCCAAATAATTCTTTACTTTTATACCGATAGACAAACATCGAGGGAAAATCTTGGATCGGGTTCGTTCGATGCAGGAGTAGATTTTGACAGAGCTGTCCAGCTCTGAGAATAAGGCGAGAAACCCGAAAATTGTTTTTCAAATTTTGGGGTTTCTTGGCTTATTTCTGAAGTAGTTGCTTCGGGGACACTGTTTATCAAGGTTGTGACAAAAGCGTTTTGATCTGAGCAGTAAGATAGAAAAATGAAAAATAGCTTTTCATATTTTTACAATTTTTAGCTTAATGTTGAAGGTCAGCTTATGGAACACCGTTTATTCTGTTTTAAGTTCAGGAACAAAATAGCTTTTATTTTTGTCACAGATAAGTTCGATTCAAAATCAAATAAGTGAAAATTGTAGGTGAGAAAAAGGATGCCCGAATTACCAGAAGTTGAAACTGTCCGTAGAGGATTAGAAAAATTAGTGAAAAACAAAAAAATAAAAAACGTCCAAGTGCTATGGCCGAAAATCATTGAACAACCGGAGGTACCGATTTTTGAAGCAACGTTAATTGGTGAAACGATCGAATCGATCGGTCGCAGAGGGAAATTTTTGATTTTTCACTTGAGTCATTATGAAATGATTTCCCATTTACGGATGGAGGGGAAATATCAATATTTTGAAAAAGAAGAACCGATCGACAAACACACACATGTGATTTTTTCTTTTGAAGATGGCAGCCAATTACGATACCACGATGTACGGAAATTCGGCCGCATGACGATCGTTGAAAAAGGAGCGAGCAATACCTATAAAGGAATCTTGAAATTAGGTCCAGAGCCTTTACCAGATTTATTCTTATTAAAAGACTTTACCGTAGGGCTACAAAAGTCACACAAAGCCATCAAACCTTTATTACTTGATCAAAAGTTGGTCACAGGACTAGGAAATATCTACGTAGATGAAGCATTATGGGAAGCGAAGATCCATCCAGAGCAACCAGCTGATTCTTTACGCCCAAAAGAAATCAAATTACTCCGTCAAGCAATCATCGATGTGTTGTCACGAGCAGTTGAAGCAGGGGGAACAACGATCCGAAGTTATCTCAATGCGTTAGGTGAGTCAGGGAGTTTCCAAGTGGCTTTACATGTCTATGGACAGACAGGAGAAGCATGTATTCGTTGTCAAACACCAATCGTGAAAACGAAAGTTGCGCAAAGGGGGACGCACTATTGTCCAACATGTCAGAAATTAAGAATACCCAAGTAGGATTTGTTTTAGGTTTGACAGGGGGAATTGCGACAGGCAAGAGTACTGCCGCTGCTATTTTCCAACAATATGGCTTTCCAGTGATCGATGCCGATATAGTGGCAAGAGAGGTCGTTGAACCGGATACGCCAGGACTTCAAGCGTTGGTTCAAGCATTCGGCAAAGAGATCCTCCAACAAGATGGTCAGTTAGATCGGGCAAAACTTGGACAATTGATTTTCGGCTCTGTCACTGCACGTGAGCAATTGAATCAAGTATTAGATCCATTTATCCGTGGGAGAATCACTGAAGAAATCACAGAGAAGAAAGCACAATATCCGTTGATCGTTGTCGATATTCCTTTATTGTTTGAAGGACAGTATGATACACAAATGGATGCCGTCGCAGTTGTCTATATCCCAGAATCTCAGCAAATCGAACGCTTGATGGTACGCAATCAATTATCGAAGCAAGAAGCAGAACAACGGGTGAAAAGCCAACTGTCAATCGAGGAAAAGAAACAACGTGCGGATATCGTATTCGATAATCGCCAAACCAAGGAAGATTTATCCGCTGAAATCAAAAAATGGTTGTTGCTTAATCGCTTTCTTTGAGTAAATCGCAACATTTTGCTATGCTATTTATATAAAGAAAGAGGGGGAGATGATACGATGGGTACATTCAAAAACCAAAAAGATAAAGTAGTAGGTTCTGCGAAAGAAAAAATTGGTGAGATTCTCCACAAAGAAGATTTACAGGAAAAGGGACAGATCCAAGCAGAAGAAGGTAAAATTCGTGAAGATGAATACCGGGCGAGAATTGCTGAGTTAGAAGACCAACATGTCGAAAAAGAATCCAAGCGACAGGACTTAACCACAGAACGCAAAGATCCGGAAACAAGTCCTGAAGTAAACCAAGACCCCCAATTCGATCATCGTTCAACAGAACAAAAAATCGAAGAAGAACGAATGAAACATTACACGGGAATCGAAGATAAACTATAGGGATTACCCAAGCATTGATTAAAATAGAAAATCAAAAAGAAACAGGCTGGTGCTGAACGCCAGTCTGTTTTCGTTCGTTGAGATAAAAACACAACAAATCTTTCAGTTCAAGCGATTTTTTAACTGGGACAGTCGCATTGCTTAATTGTTTCATGTTATACTAAAGTTAGTAATAAGAAAACGTTTATTACGATCCACTTGAATTAGTTCAATAAAAAATCAGTGGAAAAAAATCTAAAACAATAAGCAGTGAAGTTGTGAAAATCACTTTGAACTGAGCAATAAGATATAAATTGAAAAAATCCTTTTCATATTTTATAATTTTTAAGCTTAGTGTTGAAAACCAGCCTTTTTAACACCAATGATTCATAATTGGTGTTAAAAATCAACTGATAGAACAACTTCATATGGTACATTCAAATAAGCGATCAAACTACACCAAGAGAGGTGAAAATTACGATGAGATGTCCTAGATGTCAACATAATAACTCAAGAGTGATCGATAGTCGTCAAGCTGACGATGGTCGAGCGATAAGAAGACGCCGTGAGTGCGAAAAATGTTCCTTCCGTTTTACAACCTTTGAACGAATTGAAGCGGCACCTTTATTAGTCATCAAGAAAAATGGTGAACGAGAAGAATTCAATCGTGACAAGATTTTACGTGGATTGATCCGTTCTGCCGAAAAACGGCCAGTAGCGATGGAACAAATGGAACAGATCGTCAACCATGTTGAAAATCGTGTAAGAAGTCTTGGCGAAAATGAGGTTTCAACTAATCTGATCGGTGAATACGTCATGGAAGATTTAGTGAACTTAGATGAAATCGCCTATATTCGTTTTGCGAGTGTCTATCGTCAATTCAAAGATATGTCTGTCTTTTTGAAAGAATTACAAGACATTGTTGATAAAGCAAAAGATACGAGTAATAGTGAAAATGATGCGTAATTAATAAAGGAGGGAGCATTCCTTGGAAAATGCGTGGAAAGAATTACAACCGAAAAATATTTACCAAGGAAGAAAAAGCAGTCCTTTAAAAGAAGAAGGAAAGTCTGCCTTGTTATCCCTTTACCAACCATTGATCGGGGGAGAAGCGTTGAGTCTTTACTTGACGTTGTATTCGGAGATCTCGCTAGAAACTGGCGTAGGTCCTGAAGGATTACACGCCGATTTATTGAGTAGTCTAAGTTGTGGATTACCGCAATTTTATGAGGCACGAAAAAAATTAGAAGGAATCGGTCTTTTAGAAGTCTATTTCAAAAAAGATGAAAATTTGGGTAATTGTTTTCTTTATGAGTTGCTAGAACCGATGGACGTTCCTACGTTTTTCAATGACACGTTACTTTCTTTTTTACTTTTAGAAAAAGTTGGCGAACGTCGATTCAACCAATTGACGGAATTATTTAAGCCAAAAAATCTTTCGCATGAAGGCTATCAAAAAATCACTAAGAAGTTTTTGGAAGTCTATCGGTTCAATGAAACAGTCTATGCAGCAAACCAAGAACAAGTGGAATCGATCCAGCAAAAATTCACACCTTTTGAACCCAAATCATTGATCGCAGATTCAGACTCGTTTGACTGGACGTTTTTAACCGATTGGTTGAAGAAACAACACATCAATCAGTTGACAGAACCAGTTCTGCAACAAGCGAAAACATACCAACAACTCTATGGCTTCGATGAACTGACTTTAGGAGAGTTGCTTCTACAGTCATTTGATTTTACGACAGAAGAAGTATCTTTAAAAGAACTCCAACGGATCGTCTTGTTACGGCAGCAACAGCAGAATACGTTGCGACAATCGAGCAACACTCTGGTTACCGATCAGTCTGCTGAAACAGGTGTCCCTGTCAATCAGGCGTTGCCTAGTGCTGCACAACAATTGATCCAAGTCGCACGCCAAACCCCACCGATGCGTTATCTCGAAGCGATAAAAAAAGAAAAAGGCGGGTATGTTTCCAAACAGGAAAATTGGTTGTTGCAAGATTTGGTCACTCAATCCGGTCTGTCTAGCAGTGTCATCAACATTTTGATCAACTATGTGTTAGTTATAAAAAACCATGCGAGCTTAAATGCGAGCTTCGTGAATACGATCGCTAATGAGTGGGCGCAAAAAAAAATCAGTACGCCAGAAGAAGCGATTGAACATCTCCATACCTTGAGTACGAAAGCGAAACAACCGAAAGCGTCAAAACAAAACAACACGTCAAATTATCGCCGAAATGTAAGGCGAGAAAAATTGCCTGATTGGGTCAATCAACCAAAAGACGAAACGCAAATCAGTACAGAGAAAAAAGCCGAGATCGATCGTCGCTTCAAAGAGTATCTGGCTAAAAAGGAAGGTGAGAGCTAATGGAAGATGTGGGAAAAGAACTGAAGAAAATCATCAGTAAACGCAACTACCAAGAAAAGTATTCCGAGATGATTGCTGAAGTTTTGAATGATGCGGATGTTCAAGCCTTTCTGTCAGCCCATCAAGACCGATTGACGCAAGCGGATATCGAAAAAAGTTATGCCAAACTCTATGAGTATGTCCAAGAAAAAAGAAAATATCAAACGAACGATCCAACCATGATCGCTCCCGGATATGAACCAAAATTGACATTGAATTTCCACTATGTCGACGTCACCTACGTGCCGACAGAAGCACTCTTAGCTCGTCAAAAACAAGAAGAGATCAAGAGTCGTGTGAAAGCAATGGATATGCCCAAAGACATCCAATCTGCTTCCTTTGAAAATTTCGAACGAACAGATGGACGTGGCTATGCAAGCTTGGAAGCATTAGACTTCGTTGAACAATATTCAGCTGATCCTAAAAGCTTTCACAAAGGGTTGTACTTGGTCGGAAGTTTTGGTATCGGGAAAACCTATCTTTTAGGTGCAACAGCGAAAGAACTGGCAATCAAAGGATTCACCACAACGTTGGTTCATTTTCCAACATTTGCAGTGGAAATGAAGCAAGCCATCGGTAAAGATCAAGTGGCTGAGAAGTTAGATGCGGTGAAGAAATCGCCGATCTTGATGATCGATGATATTGGAGCGGATGCGATGAGTAGTTGGATCCGTGACGAAGTATTTGGTGTCATCTTACAGTATCGGATGCAAGAACAATTGCCAACGTTCTTTTCTTCAAACTTCACGATGAACGAATTAGAACAGCATTTGACGGTGACACAACGAGGCGATGAGGAACCGTTGAAAGCCAAACGGATCATGGAACGAATCCGCTATTTGACAAAAGAAATCGAAATGACAGGCCGAAATCGCCGAAATGGCTAATGTCATTAAATGATTTTTACAGAAACAGGTTGGAGTATCTACTCAACTGTCACTGTTTTTCACCTTTTCAATAAAAATTCATAAAATGAACAAAGTTAAGATGAAACGAATCCATGGACTTGAAGAAATAACCGGATGGAATCATCAAAGCAGTAACGCAAGAAATTACACGGAGGATGTATGATGAAAGCTATTTTAACTGGTCTAGTTGCTGCCGGTCTCTTGTTTGCATTGGCAGGCTGCGGCAACGAAGAAGGAAGTACAGGTTCAATCGATTCGATCAATGCAGAATCGACAGTGGAAACAGATAGTTCTACCGAACAAAAGCAAAGTGTGTTTACAGGTACGATCGAAAGCTTCGGCGAAGCGGAAGGTGATGTATACCAAATCACCGTCAAAGATGTAGAAGAAATAGAAGATCCAGCAAATATCGGTACGTCCTTCAGCAATGATGGGGTGATCTTAAATGCTTCAGTGGATCAAATCACTGGTGGTGTCGATTCCTTGAAAGAAGGAGAAAAAATCGAATTTAAATTGGTAGAAATGGCGGTCATGACGATGTCGATCCCTCCACAAGTTCCTGGAAATTCGATCATTGAGATCACTGCCCAATAAAAAAAGAATCAATCGAAATCTTTTGATTACTTGCTAAAAAAAGACTGGGATATTTTCCCAGTTCTTTTTTCTATTGAACATAAACTAATGTTATGATAGGGATAAGAACATTAGTTATCATAAAAATGTAAATAAGTAGGATAACTTTAATAAGTAAGTGTTTGTCTAAAGTCATGACAAATTGGATGACATCCAAACATTCAGTAGTTAAGGAGTGGAAAAATGAATCACACAGAGTTATCGAAACGTCTTGAAACTGTTGGACGTTTTGTACCGGAAGCTGCTCGTTTAGCAGATATCGGTTCAGATCATGCGTACTTACCCGTCGCATTGATGCTAAAAGGGAAAATCGACTTTGCTATAGCTGGAGAAGTCGTTAAAGGACCTTTTGAATCGGCAAAACGACAGGTGATGAAAAATGGACTGTCTGAGCGAATCGAGGTACGCTTGGCCAATGGATTAGAGGCCATCGAAAAGGACGATCAAATCAGCGCGATCACGATTGCTGGCATGGGAGGCTCTTTGATTCGCGACATCTTAGAATCTGGTCGACAAAACCAGCGCTTATCGGGAGAAGAACGTTTGATTCTACAGCCCAATATTGGCGAAAAAACTTTAAGAACGTGGCTGAAAGAAAATAACTATCAGATCATTGCAGAAGAAATCATCGAAGAAAACAAAAAAATCTATGAGATCATCGTAGCTGAAAAGAAAGAACAGCCCATCGACTATTCTGAAAAAGAGCTGATGTTTGGGCCATTCTTACTCGAAGAGAAAAACGCTGCTTTTTCGGCAAAATGGCAACGTGAGCTTAAACAACGTGAAGTGATCTTAGAGCAATTAAAAAATGCGAGTGAACAAAACAGATATGAGACAATCCAACAAGAGGTGGAATGGATCAAGGAGGTTTTATGACATGTCCATTAAAGCACAAGATTTCATCAAAAAATTTGAAAGCTATTGCCCGCAATGGTTAGCAGAAGAAGGCGATCCAGTTGGGTTGCACATCGGCACCTTGGACAAACCGATCCAACGTGTGATGATGACTTTAGATGTCCGACCAGAAGTGGTGGCAGAAGCCATTGAGAAAAAAATCGATCTTTTGATTGCAAAACATCCCCCGATTTTTAGACCAGTCAAACGCTTGATTACTGATTCTCCACAAGAAAAAATGTACGCTGATTTGTTGAAACATGATATTGCAGTCTATGCAGCCCACACAAACATGGATATCATTGAAGATGGGTTGAACGATTGGTTTTGTGAGCAATTAGGAATTGAGGTCACAGGTCATCTTGTTCGAACACATGAACGTGGCTACAAAAAATTGATCAGTTATCTTCCAGTGGAGGATGCTCCGCGTTTAAGAGCTGCCTTAGCAAAAGCGGGTGCCGGAGAACAAGGAGAGTATGATAGTACAAGTTTTACCTCGATTGGCCAAGGTCGATTCCGCCCAAAAGCTGGAGCGAATCCAACAATTGGTGAAGTCGGCCGTGGGGAACAAGTCCAAGAAGCCAAAGTCGAAGTGATCTTCCCAGAAAATATAGAAGAGAAAGTCTTACAAGCGATGTTTGCAGCACATCCTTACGAAAAACCAGCATTTGATTTGTTCTCGATCGATGCACCAGTTAAAACCTGGGGATTAGGTCGTATTGGGGAACTAGCAAAAGAACAGAGCTTGGATAATTTCGCAGCCCATGTAAAAGAAGTTTTTCAATTGGAAGGTTTACGTGTGGTTCGCCCAACGACAAGTCCACAAAAAATGATCAAACGAGTCGCTATTTGTGGTGGAAGTGGTGAGAAGTTTTACCCCGCAGCCTTGGCTCAAGGAGCGGATGTCTATATTACTGGCGATATTTATTTCCATACAGCGCAAGATATGCAAAGTGCGGGATTAGCTGCAATTGATCCTGGCCATTATATCGAATCATTGTGTAAGGAAAAATTTGTAGAGAAGTTTGAAAAGTGGAAAAACGAAGAGAATTGGACGGTTGACTTTTTTGTTTCAGAAACATCGACCAATCCATTTGAATTTAAATAAAAAGGAGAGTCATTTATGTACGAGAACTTATTACCGCGACTTTTAAGATATGTCAAAACGGAAACACAATCCGATCCAACAAGTCATACTACGCCATCTACCCAAACGCAAGTAGAGTTTGCGCAAGTTTTGAAAAAAGAATTAGAAGATCTAGGCTTGTCTGATGTAACATATAATACAGAAAACGGTTTTGTGATAGCTACACTACCTAGTAATATCGATCATGACGTACGTTCGATTGGTTTTATTGCTCACATGGATACAGCTGATTTCAATGCAGTAGGTGTAAATCCTCAGATCATTGAAAATTATGATGGAGAATCAACGATCGTTCTAGATAAAGAAGGGCGCTTTACCTTGAATGTCAAAGATTTCCCTAATTTAAAAAATTATGATGGCCATACGTTGATCACAACTGATGGTACGACATTATTAGGCGCAGATGACAAAGCAGGTATTGCAGAAATCATGACAGCTATGGAGATTTTGTTGAAAAATCCTTCCATTCCTCATGGGGAGATCAAAGTCGCTTTTGGTCCAGATGAAGAAATCGGAGTTGGTGCGGACAAATTTGACGTAGAACAGTTCAACGTGGATTTTGCTTACACGATCGATGGTGGACCTTTAGGAGAGTTACAATACGAAACGTTTAGTGCAGCGCAAGCAAACATCACGATCCAAGGGAAAAATGTCCATCCCGGTACAGCGAAGAATACAATGATCAATGCTTTACAATTAGCGATCGACTTCCACAATGAATTGCCAGCTGATGAAGTTCCTGAAAAAACAGATGGTTATGAAGGATTCTTCCATTTGATGGCTTTGAATGGTAGTCCAGAAGAGGCGAAAATGAGCTATATCATTCGTGACCATAAACGTGAGTCATTTGAAGCAAGAAAAGCAATGATCACAAGCATTCAAGAAAAAATGAATCAACGGTTTGACCAAGAGCGTATTCAAGTAGAAATGTATGATCAATACTACAATATGCGTGAAATCATCGAAAAGGATATGAGTATCGTTGATCTAGCTGAAAAAGCAATGATCGAACTAGACATCAAGCCAGTGATCGAACCGGTACGTGGTGGGACAGATGGCTCAAAAATCTCTTATCTGGGGATACCAACACCAAATCTATTTGCAGGTGGCGAAAACATGCACGGACGTTTTGAATTTGTGTCTCTACAAGTCATGGAAAAAGCGACAGATGTCATTGTTAAAATCGCGGAGTTGAATACGCAGGTGTAATTGATCCGTTTCATTGATAAAAAAGATTAAATTTCAACCAATAATCTCACATTATTGGTTGATTGCTACACTGCATTGACATATGATTGATTCGAGGCTATTTTAGTCAGTGCTCGAATCACTGTTCATGGGGGAGGGTGAGCGTTTATTTCGCATCCACTCCCTTTGTTTTTTGCAGGAAAGTAGGAGGAATATGGTTTATGAAGAAGTTACTGGTATTTTATAACAAAAGTTCAGGAAAGGATGAAGGGGAACAATTAGCAGAATGGTTCAAGGAGTACGTCGCAAAACACCGACCAGAACTAGAGGTTTATCTAACAGAAACTGGACCGTCGATCAAAGATGAAACATTGAGGGAAAAAGCAAAAGAACATGAGGTAGATACACTAGTCATCATTGGTGGTGATGGCACGATCCACCATATCATCCAAGCATTCCAAGATGAATTAGACCATTACCATGTTGGCTTATTACCTGGTGGAACGATCAATAACTTAGCGAAAGTGTTAGGCATTCCTTTTGAGAAAGAAGAAGCAGCAGCAATGATGTTAGAGGAATCGATCCGCAAAATCGATTATGGGAAAGTGAATGATAAAGTAGTCATTTCTACTTTGACTATTGGCATATTAGCAGACACAGCGGTCTGGATCAGCCAAAAAGAAAAGCAAAAATATGGTTCATGGATCTTTATCAAACGTTTCGTAAAATTATTGCTAAAAAAGAAAAAATATCATTTGGATATCAAAACGGAAGAAGAGCATTGGAAGGGAAAAGCACAGTTGTTGACGATCACGATGTCCAACTCAGTAGGCGGTTTTACTGGTTTCGATGATTCTGCTGCGCCAGATGATGGCAAGTTCCACATCACCATCGTGCCCTCATTAGATTTTTTCCGGTTTGCATTTTATCTCCCACGTATGATCAAAGGTAAGATCTATTCTGTTCCTGAAATCAAATATCTGACAGCTAGTCAAGTCAATATCCAGGCACGAGAAAAGAAAGTGACGACTCGGACGGATGGTGATACTACAGATGACTTACCGATCGAATTAAAAGTCATCCCAGAAGGTATAACGATCTATGTACCAAAAAATGAGCAATAATTGGAGGAAGTTGATGGAAGTATTGATGCATAATCCCTTATGGTTTTATTTATTCATTGTGAATGTTTATCTATTTGGCTTGATGGGTTATGATAAACGTCAGGCAAAAAAAGGCGCTTGGCGTGTACCAGAAAGTA
Source organism: Enterococcus pernyi (assembly GCF_045371165.1). Lineage (NCBI taxonomy): Bacteria > Bacillati > Bacillota > Bacilli > Lactobacillales > Enterococcaceae > Enterococcus > Enterococcus pernyi. The sequence goes on along the minus strand of NZ_JBIQDM010000003.1, from coordinate 267,078 downwards.
ATTTGTTGTTTGTTAGCTTGTTAGGCGGTGGTTTGGGCGGTTTGTTCGCACAACGCATATTTCGTCACAAAACTAAAAAAAAGAAGTTCACGATCGTTTTCATGTTAGGAATCATGATTGATCTCGTCTTGATCTATTTTTTCCATTAAGGAGTCGTACATGTCTACTAAAGGAACAAAAATCAAAATCATCATTAATTTATTATTATTGACTATTATTCTCGCTATTATTTATTATTTGATCAATCAATCTTTTGCGGATATTTTCAAGGAGTTGCTTTCAACAAGTGTCCAAGTGCTTCTGGCGATGTTTTTTTTCGGTACACTTTATCAAATTGTAGAAGGTCGCTCAATCAAAGAGATCGCTAAGCCGTTTTCCAAATCCTTCAGTACAAGTGATGGATTCTGGACGTCTTGTTATATTGCCTTTTATCGGATTGTCTCATTTGGAACGGGTACACTGATCTCAGAAATTTATTTTTACAATAAAAAAGGGATGAAGTTTTCTCAAGGAGCAGGAGTCACTGCCCTGCATATGATCATGTATAAATTAGCGGTGATCACTTATGCAGTCATTGGCTTGATTGTTCAATTTTCTTTGTTCTACGAAAAGGCACCAAATATGATTTGGGTTATCATTGCTGGTATCATTTTGACGGCTTTGATCATTTTATTTCTTGTGACCGTCTCCGTCAGTTTGAATCTTCAAGTTTTTTTCGTCAAAGTGTCCAATCGTTTATTCAAAACTGAACGTTTACGTCACTGGGTCGATACGTGCAACAGCCAGATCTATTCACTGAGAGAAACGGTGCAAACGATCATCCAGGACCGCACCGCATTGATCAGGATCTATTGTTGGAACCTGCTAAAACTACTCTGTTGGTATGTGATGCCTTATCTGTTTTTAGTAGAAAATCATCCACATCTTGATTTTCTTTTGACATTTTCATTTATCAGCTTTGCAGTGGTTTTATCAGGAGTCTTACCAACACCCGCAGGCATTGGCTCGTTTGAATTTGTTTATCTATTGCTCTTTCGACCTGTTGTTGGAACGGTAGATGCTGTTTCTTCCTTATTGCTTTATCGATTTGGCTCGTTCATCTTGCCATTCATTTATGGCTTTTTCTATGTGATTGCAGAAAGACGGAATATCTTACGTCAAGATATCCATGAAGTAAAGGCAGAAAAAAAGCGTACAAAGGGGAAAATTTAAATAATTTGAACATCTTTCAAGGAGAATTCAAATGGAGAATCAGTCTGAGCTGAAAATGCTTAGATTGATTCTTTTTTGTTTGTTGAACAATATCTGTTCAGCAATTGCTTTCACGCAGAATAGGCTAGACGTTGCTATCTCTAAAACAAGCCAGTTTCCCAAATGTATGGAAGAAACAATCAACACCGGAAGGGTAAAATTAAAATCCCTCGATTAGTTGCTGAAAGTTTATACTTAATGGTATATACTATATATAAAATAAATAGAAAGCTTAGCTCTCGACAAGAAAGATTTTCTTGATTTTACTCATCCTACAAACAGGATAAAAGACGATAAAAGTTGCTCTTTCATTTTTTAACCGTTCAACTTTTAGACGTTTGACTTTTGGTGTCAGAACGAATCGACTGTTTGATGAATGATATGTAGTTAGAAAGTAGGTAATAAAGTGAAAAAACAAGCGGTTTTCCAAGATATAGCTGAAAAAATTGCACAACGAGTCAATGATGGAACTTACGTGACCAGTCAAAAGTTACCTTCAGATTATGATTTAGCGGAAGAATTTCAATGCAGTCGACTGACGGTGCGCAAAGCAATTGATCTTTTGATCAGTCAAAATATTTTAGTGAAAGAAAGAGGAAAAGGAACTTATGTTATGAAGCAACCGAAGATCCAAAGCGGTTCCGGTGGCTTACAAAGTTTTACTGAAACTGCCAAGGCTCAAGGAAAAAAGACCCGGACAGAAGTATTGCAAGTTGGAATCGTAAAAGAAGTACCGCTGAAGATTCGCCAGATGTTCGCTGACTATGGAAATGAAGCCATGGTTTATCTGTCTCGTTTACGTTACTTTGATGATGAACCAATGACAGTAGAAAACCTCTATATACTAAAACGTTATTTGCAAAATGAAAGTGGTGAGATCCCTCAAGCTCAGCTGGCATCTTCATTGTATGAAATAATTGAAGAAAACATTGAGATTGGCTACGCGCATCAAGAAGTTGAAGCAGTTATAAGTCCGCCAGATATTGCCAAGTTATTGCATGTATCAGAAGATGATCCAATGCTTCTCGTCCATTCGATGACTTATTCTCCTTCTGCTAAACCGATATTGTTCGACACGTCTTTTTATCGTGCAGATCAATATACGTTTAAGAATACATTGATACGTCAAAAATAAGAGGTGAAAAATGGATCAAATCAACACAGCAATCGAAGAGAATTGGCTGGATTTTCTGGATTTACTCAAACAAGTCATGCAAGTTCCTAGTGTTAAATCAAAAGCTGGACCAGGAGCACCCTTTGGTATAGAAGCACGCTCGGTTCTTTCTTTGGTCATGGACAAAAGTGCCGGATATGGGTTCCAAACAAAAGTAATCGATGATGCGATCGGCTATGCCAAGTGGGGAAATGATGGAAGTGAGTATATCGGGGTTCTGGGACATCTCGATGTTGTCCCGGCTGGTCAAGGATGGGAGTTTCCACCGTTTGATCTCAGTGAGAAAAAGGATCGTTTTTATGGTCGAGGAATATTAGACAACAAAGGACCTATCATTTGTTGTCTGTATGGCATGAAACTATTAAAAGACCTAGGTCACCAGCCAAAAAAGAATCTGCGGATCATCTTTGGAACGGATGAAGAAAGTGGCATGTCAGATATTTCTCATTACTTAGCCGAGGAAAGCCCTCCGTCATTTGGTTTCACGCCCGATTGTAAATATCCTGTGATCTATGGCGAACGTGGTATCGTAAATGTTGTACTCCACTTTACTTTACCTGAAGAGGAACATCAACAAATCAGTCGATTCGAAGGGGACCAGTTCCGTGATCATGTTCCAGACCAATTGCACGTGAGAATTGCCAAAAAAGAAATAAGCGCCAGTGGTAAACGAGCACCAAGTAACGCGCCTGAGTTAGGAGAAAATGCTATCACGATCTTGGCGACAAAACTAACTGAAGAACGAATGATCCCGCCAGTTGCACAGGGTCATTTCCGCTGGATTTGTCAAAGCTTTCATCAAAAACATTTTGGAGAAGGGATCGATTTAGCGTTTGAAGACGAAGATTCAGGCAAGTTGATTTTGACACCTGTTGTGCTGCAAAAGTCTCCAGAAGGCTTGCTATTAGAAATTGCCTTACGTTACCCGGTGACCGTATCAGAAAAACAAGTCGTGTCACGTTTGAAAAACCAATTACCTTTAGGTGTTGATTTAGAAGTCGTTCGTAGTATTCCTGGATTTTGTCGGACAGAAGAGTCAAAAAAAATCGATATACTTTCAACGATCTATCATCAAGTCACCGGTAATGATCCTAAACCAGTGACAACAACAGGCGCCACGTATGCGCGTAAAATGCCGAATATCTTAGCATTTGGCCCTTCATTTCCAGCGCAAAAAGGAATTGCCCATACGGCGAATGAATATATGGATTCCGCAGATTTAAGAACAAATTTAGAAATCTACATGCGCAGCCTCCAAGCATTAACAGAATAAAACATTCAGATAGAATAAACAATTGAAAAATAAATTTCATGTAAAACGAGTTTCTAATAAAACGATGAGTTTTAAAAAGAAACTCGTTTTTTAGTATAGACATAATAGTATATACCGTATAGAATATACTTGAAAGCGCTACAAATGTTAGGTGATGGAGGGAAAAAAATGTGGGGAATGATTGCAACCTGGCGCATGGCACATGAAGGTGTCTTGGCCGCTAAACAACAATTAGAAGCACAGTTTTCATGTAAAGATGCTGTGGAAACGGCGATCAAAGTGGTAGAAGATTATCCATTTTATAAATCCGTTGGTTATGGTGGGTTACCAAATGAAAAAGGGATCGTAGAAATGGATGCTGCTTTTATGGATGGAGAAACATTTAAGATTGGTGCAGTTGCTGGGATTACTGATGTAGCCAATCCGATTTCTGTTGCTCGGCAATTAAGCGATGAAAAATTCAATAGTTTTCGAGTAGGGCAAGGAGCAACAGAATATGCAATGCTATCTGGTTTTGAACGAAAAAATATGTTAACGGCACGTGCAAAAAAAATATGGAAACAACGAGTAAAAGAAATCGCCACGTTGAATTTAGATCCTTATGATGGCCATGATACGGTCGGAGTTGTCGCGCTCGATACGCAACAACAGATGGCAGTAGGAACATCCAGTTCCGGTTTGTTTATGAAAAAACATGGACGTGTAGGAGATTCGCCATTATCTGGGTCGGGATTTTATGTGGATAGTACGATTGGCGGTGCAGCAGCTACAGGCTTAGGGGAAGATCTTATGAAGGGCTGTCTCTCTTATGAAATCGTTCGATTGATGGGGAATGGATGTACGCCACAAGTGGCTTGTGATCGAGCCGTTTATGGATTTGATGAGCGATTGCGCAAACGTTATGGCAAAGCGGGGGCGTTCTCGTTAATAGCATTAGATAAATATGGCGAATGGGGGGTAGCTACGAACGTTGAATTTACATTTAGTGTTGCAACGATGGCTCAAGAACCAGCAATTTTCATGGCCAACCCTGGTCCAGATCAGACGACAGTGATCACACCAATCACGCAAGAATGGCTTGATGCCTATGAAGCACGTATCAAAGCACCAATTTAACAGCGAATCGGATAAACGGTTAACAAGAATAAAATGGAGGAATAAATATGACAACTAAAAAAATTTATTTGTTTTGTGAAGCAGGAATGTCAACAAGTATTATGGTCAATAAAATGATGGACGTCGTCAGAAAACACAAAATGCCATTAGAAATTGCCGCTTTTCCTGCGATCCATGCGGAAGAAAAAGTCGCACAAGAAAAACCTGTGGCTATTTTATTAGGGCCTCAAGTCCGTCATTTAGCGAGTAAAATGAAAGAAACGTTTGACCCAATGGGGATTCCTGTTGGCACGATTGCTCCAGAAACATATGGCATGATGGACGGAGAAAAAGCGTTGAAAGATGTCTTGGGTTTGATAAAAAAATCAAAAGCGACAAAGTAGAGTGACAAAATGAGATTTTCGATCGAAGAATTATGTCCTCAAACAAAAATAAAGCAACTGGATGGGAGGAAGAAACATGCAAAAATTTTTGGATTGGTTAGAACGTGTGTTAACACCAATGGCGAAAACAATCGGTGAAAACAAGTATTTGATTGCGATTCGTGATGGTTTTTTGCTATCAACACCCTTATTGATCGTAGGATCGCTCTTTTTAGTTTTGACTAATTTTCCAATTCCAAATTGGAATGAAACGATGAGCCATATTCTCGGAGATAACTGGTCAACGATGTTGAATATGCCTGCCACGGCAAGTTTTGATATTATGACGATTTTAGCAGTTGGGGGTATTGGCTATAGTCTGGCAAAACAATTTAAAGTAGATGCCATGCAAGCGGCAATTATTTCATTGGTCGCTTTTTTTATCGTGACCCCTTTTACAACCCTGTTTACACCAGAAGGCTCCACTGAAGTCTATGAAGTAGGAAGCTTGCCATTACGTTGGATGGGCTCTAGTGGCCTGTTCTTAGGGATGGTCGTGGCTTTGGTTGCTACCCGATTCTTTGTCGCTTTATTACGTAAAGGTTGGACGATCAAAATGCCAGAAGGTGTGCCACCAACCGTCGTACAATCCTTTGAAGCGTTGATCCCAAGTTTTGTGATTGTTACTCTTTTTATGATTGTCAATTGGTTGGCCAATCTAACCTCATATGGTAATTTACAAGAAATACTATTTAAGTTCCTACAAACTCCTTTACTTAGCTTAGGAAATACTCTAGGCGCGATGATCATAGCCTACTTATTCTTGCACTTTTTTTGGTTTTTCGGTATCAACGGTTCGAGTGTGGTTGGGGCAGTATTCAATCCGATTTTACGAGCACTATCCGTTGAAAATTTAGATGCTTTCAAAAATGGCGCAGATATACCAAATATCATCACAGGTCAATTTCAAGATATGTTTGCTACTTTTGGTGGTGGGGGATCTACGCTTTCATTGATTCTAGTCATGATTCTAGTATGCAAAAGCCAACGAGTGAAAAAACTGTCGCAATTGTCACTAGTACCAGGGATTTTTGGAATCAATGAACCGATTATTTTTGGTTTACCAATTGTTTTAAATCCAGTCTTACTTATTCCATTTGCACTCGTACCCACGATCAATATCATCATTTCCTATTTTTGTATGGATTTAGGATTAGTAAACTATACAAATGGTATTCAACTGCCGTGGACAACACCACCGATCATCTCTGGCTTCTTAGTTAGTGGGTGGCAGGCATCTGTTTTGCAAGCATTACTGATCCTACTAGGAATGGCTATTTATTATCCTTTTATCAAAGTGCTAGATAATCAGTATTTAAAAGAAGAAGCAGAGGCGATACAGGAAGAAGAAGAAATCGATTTTGACGAATTCGATTTTGATGATTTATAGGAAAAGAGGCCGTAGGAATGAAAAAAATAGTCTTGATTCTCAATCATTTAACTGCAGGCTTGGGCAGTGATGAAAATGCCCAGCTATCTCCTGGAGGCAAAAAAACAGCCCTTGGACCTGGGCGTACCTTAAATCCACTTTTTCAAGAGCACGATACAGAAATCATTGCTACATTGTATTGTGGTGATCAGTATTATCTCGATCACCAAGAAGAGGTGAATAAAAAATTTGTAGGATTTGCCAAAAAATTTAGTGCAGATGCTGTTCTTTGTGGACCCGCGATGCATTATGCTAATTTTGGCATGATGGCAGCCCAATTAGCCTTGGCCTTCAGCGAACAAGGAATTCCCAGTGTAGCAGCGATGTCTGAAGAGAATCCTGCCTTTGCCATTTACACTGAAAAGATCAACATAATCAAAATGCCTAAAAAAGGCGGAATTGGTTTAAATGATTCATATAAAAATATCAGTCACTTTATTTCAACCCTCGCTCATCAAAATCAATCATCATGACTAGATTTCGATGAATCAACTAGTTTGTGCTAAGCAATCATCAGAAATAAATACCTCTAGGTCGGAATAGAATCAACCTCTAGAATTAAGGGTAACAATCACGAAATTGTTCTATAAATGCTTGTGGTTGTTGCCCTTATTTTATAGAGGTTTCTTTTTTGACGTTTATTTGGTATAGAGTGACAGACAAAATTTACCGTAACTTTTGTCTCAAATTTTTTAATAATCGAGAGTATAATCTTTGACCAAAGCTGACCAAATGAGTATAATAATCATGTAAAGGTTAAAGAAAACGAGACTTTAGACGGATGTTATAGACGTTAGAGAAAGTTATAGTTGACTTTGACCAAACAACTTCTACTACAGGAGGGAAATATATGAATAGTGAAAAAATGACAACTACGCTCCAAGAAGCGATTGCAGAAGCACAACAAGTAGCGATGACAAGAAAACATCAAGAAATCGACATCGTTCATTTATGGAAGATCTTTTTACAGCCAAATCATTTTGGCCGTAATCTATATACAGATGCAGGTATCGATGCAGATGTGTTTGAACAAGAGATTGATCGAGTGTTAGATGAGTATCCAACAGTCTCAGGCAGCAATGTCCAATACGGACAAAATCTTAGTCAAAATCTTTTTCATTTATTGAATGAAGCGGATCAATTGAGACAAAGTTTTGGTGATGAATTCTTATCCACTGAGATCGTACTATTAGCTTTAATGAAATTAAAAAATTATCCACTGACTGTTTATTTGACAAAACAGGGACTGAATGAAAAAGAATTGCGTAAAAATATCGAAGACATGCGGGGAGGAGAGCGTGTGACCTCAAAAAATCAAGAAGAACAATATAAAGCGTTAGAAAAATATGGTGTCGATCTCATCCAACAAGTTCGTAGTGGCAAAATGGACCCGATCATTGGCCGAGATGAAGAAATTCGTGATGTGATCCGGATCTTGTCACGTAAAACTAAAAACAACCCTGTGTTGATCGGGGAACCTGGTGTTGGTAAAACAGCGATCGTTGAAGGATTAGCGCAACGTATCGTTCGCAAAGATGTACCAGAAAACTTAAAAGATAAAACCATTTTTTCTTTAGATATGGGTGCCTTGATTGCTGGAGCAAAATTCCGTGGGGAGTTTGAAGAACGCTTAAAAGCAGTATTGAAAGAAGTGAAGAAAAGCGATGGACGGATCATCTTGTTCATCGATGAGATCCACAACATCGTCGGTGCAGGAAAAACGGAAGGTAGTATGGATGCCGGTAACTTGCTTAAACCGATGTTAGCTCGTGGGGAACTTCATTTGATCGGGGCGACTACTTTAGATGAATACCGCCAATACATGGAAAAGGACAAAGCGTTAGAGCGCCGTTTCCAAAAAGTATTAGTGAAGGAACCAACTGTTGAAGATACGATCAGTATTCTTCGAGGATTGAAAGAGCGTTTTGAGATCCACCATAGCGTCAATATCCATGACAATGCCTTGGTTGCGGCAGCTACATTATCCGATCGCTATATCACAGACCGCTTTTTACCTGATAAAGCCATTGATTTGATCGATGAAGCAAGTGCTACGATCCGAGTAGAAATGAATTCCATGCCAACGGAATTAGATCAAGTGACTCGTCGTTTGATGCAGTTGGAGATCGAAGAAGCAGCTTTGAAGAAAGAATCTGATGATGCAAGTAAAAAACGTTTGAAGAACTTACAAGAAGAATTAGCCGATCTTCGAGAAGAAGCCAATGCGATGAAGATGCAGTGGGAAACTGAAAAAGAAGAAGTAAATACCGTTTCTTCTAAACGTGCAGAAATCGATAAGGCAAAACATGAATTAGAAGACGCAGAAAACAATTATGATCTTGAGCGTGCTGCTGTTTTGCGTCATGGTACCATTCCACAATTAGAGAAAGAACTAGCAGAACTTGAAGCAAAAACAAAAGACAGTGATATCAAGATGGTACAAGAATCTGTCACTGAAAATGAAATTGCGCAAGTTGTAGGTCGTTTAACAGGGATTCCAGTAACAAAACTCGTGGAAGGTGAACGCGAAAAACTAATCAAGTTGAATGAAACACTTCATAAACGTGTCATTGGGCAAGATGAAGCGGTAGACGCAGTGAGTGATGCGGTCATTCGTTCTCGTGCGGGATTACAAGATCCAAATCGACCATTGGGTTCATTCTTATTCTTAGGACCAACTGGTGTCGGTAAAACCGAACTAGCAAAAGCTTTAGCAGAAAACTTGTTTGATTCTGAAGAGCATATGGTGCGGATCGATATGAGTGAATACATGGAAAAACATGCCGTTTCTCGTTTAGTTGGTGCGCCTCCAGGCTACATTGGCTACGAAGAAGGTGGACAGCTAACAGAGGCTGTGCGACGAAACCCATATACGATCGTTTTGCTCGATGAAATTGAAAAGGCACATCCAGACGTCTTCAATATTTTATTACAAGTATTAGACGATGGTCGTTTGACGGATTCCAAAGGTCGTCTCGTTGACTTTAAAAACACGGTGATGATCATGACAAGCAATATCGGTTCTCAATTATTGTTAGAAGGTGTCACTCCAGAAGGAACGATTCCAGAAGAAGTCGAAGAACAAGTGCGAACGCTCCTTCGTAGTCATTTCAAACCAGAATTCTTGAATCGTATTGATGACACGATCCTCTTTACGCCATTAAGTCTAAACAATGTCAAAGGGATCGTTGACAAAATGATTTCTCATTTGGCACATCGTTTAGAACATCAAGAAATCATTTTGGAAATCAGTGACGAAGCAAAAACATGGATTGCAGAAAATGCGTACGAGCCTGCATATGGCGCACGCCCATTGAAACGATTCATCACAAAAGAAGTTGAAACGCCTTTGGCTAAAGAAATCGTAGCTGGTAAAATTATGCCAAAATCGAAAGTAACGATCACTTTGTTTGATCACCACTTGGCATTCGCAACTGAAAACTTACCCGAAGATGAATCATAAGAAACGCTTGTACCACCCTTATACATGACAGAAGGGGAAAGCATTACCTGTCAAAGTAAAAGACTATTACTAATAGTCTGCACTTTGACAGGTATTTTTTTTCGTCTATACTTAATAAACAATTACATGGTTCATTGAAGGACCAGAACTAGAAAATGAATGGTGGTCGTCAAGTTAACGGCTAAACCTATGATTTACTGTATTCAAAACGGTAAAAGTAAGTGTTTTCATAAATCGGTAGACAAGCTAAGATAGGAAATGTAGATGAGGTGATAGTGTGATGATCAAGGAACGAGAAAAAGCAATCATTCAATATATTTTGATGAACGAACATACGACGGTCACAAAAATAGCGAAACACATGAATTTATCGAATAAAACAGTTTCACAATCATTAAAATTGATCGATGAACTATTTAGCGGAACAACCATCGAACTAATTAGAAAACCACGAGTTGGTGTTTCGATCAACGGTGATCCAAACGAAGTACTAAGTGGGCTTGATACGACGACAATGGTAACAGTTCCAGCTTCTAAAAAAGAACGTATCCAATTCCTCTGTTTTGAACTCTTGAAAAAAAAGACCTATTTCACTCGCCAAGAACTACAAGATACACTATTTATCAGCAAATCGACATTAGAAGGTGATATGAACCAAGTCCATGAGATTTTCCGCCATTTCAACGTTAGCATCGATCGCCTGCCTGGTAAAGGTTCATTTCTAAACTTATCAGAGCAAGAAAAAAGACGCTTAGCATTTGATCTAATCTACTATTTTTGGGGTAGTAATTGGAAAATCACCAAAAAGAATCAACTATATCTACACTCGATCCAAGGCATTCCTCCTTTTGTCAATGAGTTCATCGACATGAAGAACATCACATTAGTTGATACATTATTGCAGGAATACCTAAAAGAGGCACAAATAAGGTTGAATGATACGTCCTACCATTCATTATTGCTCCATCTGTTGATTATGATTGATCGCGTAAGAGAAGATAACTATTTAGAAAGTGAAGGAGTATTTGGAAAAGTCAGAGAAAATAAACCATTTGATTTATTCATTCGAAAATTAGAAAAAACTTTCTTATTGACATTACCTTCTTCTGAAGTCCGTTATATTCTCTTACACTTAGAAGGTGATACATTGCTTGAACAAACGAAGCAAATGCATGAAGTGACAGATGAACACATTCGACAATTGATTCACGAAAATGTAACCCTTTACAACGAAAGTATCATTTTAGGGTTAGTTACGCACATCAAAGAAGCAGTCTTGCGTATCAAAAAAGGATTATTGATCCATAATCCTTTTTTACAAGATGTGAAGAAAAACTTTCCTGTGGCTTTTACAGAAGCCATCCAATTAGCGAATGCCTTAAGCCAAGATTTTTCCATCAACGTCCCAGAAGATGAAGTCGCTTTTCTTGCTGTCCATATCCAAGCAATGAAAGAGCAAAAAGAAGAAAAACATCAAAAGAAAGTCAGTGTCTTACTTGTTTGTAGCAGTGGCAAAGGCACCTCACAACTCTTGGCTGCCCGACTTCGTAGAAATTATGAGAAGATCGAAATTTCTAGGATACTTTCGATCCAAGAGTTGATGCAGACATCGATCGATGAAGATCTGGTGATATCGACTGTCAACTTGAACCTAGAGACGATACCAACGATCAATGTTTCACCGGTTCTCAACAAATTAGAACGTCAGAAAATCGAGCAATTTTTAAAAAATGCCCAAAATAAACCAATCAAATCAACGAATCACTTTGGGAAGTTGATCAAAGATGACTTGATCTTTTTGGATCATTCATTCACAGACTATCAAGAAGTGATCCAATTCGTAGGACAACAATTGATTAAAAAAGGATACGCAGAAGAAAAAATCATCTCTTCTTCTTTAGAAAGAGAACAGCTTTCTTTTACCTCTTTTGGAAAATTTGCAACACCACACGGGGTCCCTAAATATGTTAAAAAATCGGCGATCGTCTTTTTACGATTAGCTAATGAATTGATGTGGGGAGAAACGAAAGTCAAATATTTATTTTTCATCTGTATTAAAGATGAAACAGCACAAGAGCTGGAAGAAATCTATGATGTCATGCTAGAGATCATCGAATCTGGTGAAAAAAACTATTTGTTAAAGGGAACAAAAAATGAGATCAAAAACTATTTGAAAGAGGAATTTTAATATGAGCATTGCAACTTTACTACCTTCTGATCATATTTTTTTAGATATGGAGAGTACAACCAAAGAAGAAACGATTCGTCAATTAGGGGAAGTTCTAACGAATAACGGCTTAATCAACAACAAAGAAGCATATATCCAGTCTGTATTAGAAAGAGAAGAACATTCGACAACAGGCATTGGGAACAATATTGCCATTCCTCATGGGAAAAGTGAAGCAGTCAGTGAGCCAGCAATTGTTTTTGCTAGATTGAAACAACCAATCGATTGGCAATCATTAGATGAAGAGCCAGTCTTTGTGGTCATATTATTGGCGATCCCAGAGTCACAAAAAGGGGATACTCATCTAAAGATCTTATCTGAAATTGCGATGAAATTGATGGATGATGACATTACGGCACAGTTAAAAAATGAGACAGATAAACAACAAATCGCGAAACTATTATGCGAATAAACAAATGAAAAGAGGAAAAAGAGATGAAAAGAAAAATTATCGCAGTTACAGCCTGTGCTACAGGGGTCGCTCATACGTATATGGCAGCCCAAGCACTTAAAAAAGCAGCAGCAAAACGTGGAGATTTGATCAAAGTGGAAACACAAGGAGCAACAGGTATCGAAAATGAATTGACTGAAAAAGATTGCAACATTGGCGAAGTCGTTATTTTTGCAGTGGATACAAAAGTGAGAAATGAAGAGCGTTTCAAAGGAAAAACAATCTTAAAAGTACCAGTCGCAGCACCAATCAAGAATGCCGAAAAAGTCATCGAAGAAGCTTTAGGAATGATCGACTAATCAATTAATCAGTGAGGGAGAAAGTAAATGAAAAAAATAGCAAGTGAAATAAAAAATCATGTTTTAACAGGAATTTCTTATATGATACCTTTGGTAATCGCTGGAGCGGTCATCATGGCCATTTCTCGTGTGGGTGGTTCATTTTACGGGATTGTTGATATTTGGGACGGTTCTCATGGCGAGAGTGGTAATGCAATCATTCGTTTATTGCATAGTTTAGATGGCTTCGGTGGCACAGCCCTTGGTTTGATGTTCCCAGTGATTTCCGCATTTATTGCCTATTCGATCTCAGACAAATTAGGAATTGCTCCTGGTTTAATTGGTGGGATGCTAGTGAAAGATATCAATGCAGGCTTTTTAGGCGCCATCGTTTCTGGTCTGATTGCTGGTTATGCGTGCTTGTTGATCAAAAACAAAATCAAATTGCCAAAATCAATGGCATCCGTTGTACCAGTATTTCTAGTACCAGTATTAGGCACATTGATCACCGTTCTATTAGTCAATTATGTGATTGGGACGCCATTTGCAGCATTGAACGTTGGTTTAGAATCATGGTTGAACGGTTTAAGTGGTGGGAATGCCATCGTTATGGCAGCGGTCGTTGGCGCAATGGTTGGATTTGACTTAGGTGGACCAGTCAATAAAGCGGCCGTGACCACAGCAATGGCACTATTGACTAGTAATGTTTATGCACCAAATACTGCGGCACAAGTGGCCATCATCATTCCACCCATCGGATTAGGGTTAGCCACGATCTTTGCGAAAAATAAATACAACAATGAATTAAAAGAAGCTGGGAAATCAGCTGTGATCATGGGGCTTGTCGGTATTTCTGAAGGAGCGATCCCGTTTGCCGTTGAAAATCCATTGAAAGTTATCCCGATCAATATGATTGGTTCTGCTTTAGGTTCTGCGCTGGCAGTTGGTTTAGGGGCAGTGAACACTGCACCGATCTCAGGATTCTATGGCTGGTTCACCGTAGAAAAATGGCCGATCTATGTACTTTCGATCGCTACAGGTGCGTTGTTTATCGCGATCCTAACTAGCGTGCTACGTTCAAAAGATGCTGGACAAGAAGTAGAATCAGCAGTTGAAGAATTTGATGAAGCTGCTTGGGAAGAACAATGGGAAGCGTAACTATGACAAATATACACATTGTAAATCACACACATTGGGATAGAGAATGGTACTTTACTTCAATGGATTGCATCGTTTTAAGTGATCAGTTGTTTACAGATGTTTTGGAAGAGTTGAAAAGACAACCTAATGCTACTTTTGTTTTAGATGGACAGCTTTCGATCCTCGATGATTACTTGGAACTATATCCAGAGAAATTAGCAGAGATCAAAGAATTAGTTGCGAAGGGTCAATTATTTATTGGCCCTTGGTTCACACAAACGGATGCGTTTTTTGCCTCAGGGGAATCTATTTTAAGAAATGCAATGGTGGGCGTCTTTGAAAGTAAAATATATGGGGAGTATCTACCTATTGGTTATCTTCCAGATACATTTGGATTCAACGCACAAATGCCGACGATTTTAAACGAAGCTGGGTTTGACAATATCATTTTTTGGCGTGGGATCGACTTAGGCGAACATGTCCAATCGCCATATTTCAAATGGAAGAGTTTAAGCGGGGAGAATGAATTGTATGCAGTGAACTTTCCCCAAGGATATGGTGCGCAACAACAACTAGAGCCAACGAAGAGTTATGTGGAAGGACGATTAGACAAAGGCATTGATTTTATCAAGAACTACGCAGATGAAACAGAAATTTTGATTCCAACAGGAAACGATCAATTAGGGATCATCTCGTCTTTAGAAGAGAAAATCGATAAAATCAATCAAATCGGTAAATATAACTATAAAACAAGCACGTATCAAGCGTTCATGGATTTGGTCCGTCAAAAGGATCTGGAAGAGTATCAAGGAGAGTTTCGCGCGCCTGTTTTTGCCCGTGTGCATAAGACGATTGGTTCTGTCCGCATGGATCTAAAACGTGAGATTTTCAGATTAGAGAATAAACTGACACATGAAATCGAACCAATGGTCGTGATTGCCAAGGAGCTAGGCATCGTTTTGAGCAATCGGTTAGTCATGAAGGCATGGAAAAAATTATTTGAGTGCCAAGCACATGACAGTTTAGCCGGCTGTGTGTCAGATAGTGTTGCGCAAGACATCGCCCATCGTTTGAAAGAAGTATCAGAAATCTGTGACAGTATCGAAAACTTGGTATTGAAAAGAATTTCTGAAGGACTACAGCTGACAGATCAACAATTCTTGATTTTGAATACTTCAGTTACACCTTTCAAAGGAAAAAAAGTGGTAAAACTTATCTCAAAAGTCAATCAAATCGAAGTATTGGGCCATGATTCTGCTGTCATCTCGGTGGATTATGTGCCTAGCCGCCAAAATATCATGCAAGAAACACCTGCCGGCAATCGATTTATTGAAGAGCCAGGGTACTATATTTTACAAGTAGCAGTTGATTGTTCCTTTGATGGACTAGGTTATCAAGTCTTCGATTTCGTCGAACAGACTACAGCTGATCTACCTGATATGACGCCACGAACGATGATCTCAAAAGGGAACTATTCTTTGACTTTTGAAGAGGGACAACTTGCCTTTTCAGATGGTGACCAAACGATCAGAGACTTCTTGAAAATCGTGGATGATAGCAATGCCGGAGATACTTACGATTATTCGCCGATACCTAATGATCACCCAGTCTCTTTGACATTTGATTCATGTAAAGGCAACGAAGAAACCTTGATCTTGGAAGGAAAACTAGAGCTTCCTTATACATTGGCAGAACGTATCACCGGTCAAACAACGAAAGTCTTCGCTTACCAGCTGACATTGAAGTTAACGGAACAGGGAGAGGTCCAAGGTTGTCTTTCTTTTAGAAATTCTGTATTAAATCACCGTGTCCGTATCAAAACAAAGTTGAATCAATCGATTGAAAAGGTCGTCTCTGCGATCCAATTTGGTTACTTAGAAAAAACAAACCAGTCAATGAACGATTGGGAACAAAAATACTCTGAGATGCCAGTAAATATCGAGCCCTTTGAAAAACAAGTGATCGCGTATAGTTCTGAAGAGGCATTAGTGTTTTATACCGAACAAAGTAAGGAATACGAATATATCAATGACTCCTTATACGTCACGGTATTAGCCACGACGGATTCGTTAGGGAAACCAGATTTGCTGTATCGTCCAGGGCGGGCTTCAGGAGATACGACGAAAAAAGGGCATATCATGATGGAGACACCGCTTGCTCAAATGGAAAATCAACGGATCGATTTTGACTTTTCAGTGCGCATGGCGCCAACTGATATTTCAGAACACACATTAGTGACATGGAAATCAGACAAAGAACAACCGTCGATTTCGTATCAATTGCAAGATTTGAATTATTTCGTTTATCGAATCGACAATAAGATCCAAAGTAGAATCCAACCACTTTCTTTGAGTGAAACGACGTATACGCAAATTTCGTTAGATTTGGAAGAAGGATTGGCTGTCAGTGCGATCCATAACGCTTATTATTCAGAAGGCGTAGTGATTCGATTAGTTAATGGAACTTCAGAAAAGCGTTACCTTGAGCCAGAGAAGCTTTTTGCAGGGTTCAAATACACACGTATCAATGCCTTAGAAGAAGAAGTGACAGAGACAAAAACGATCAGCGGCTATGGCTTAGCCACTTATTTATTAACAAAATAAAAAAACGTTGAGGCACAAGTTGATTCTCAAGGAGTTGCTTCTGGAACACCGTTTAGCGGGTTTTAGGAACAGCAAGTTGACTACTTGTGTCTCCGTTTAGTTGTGAAATTGAAAGAGGAGAAATCATGGCGATACACCTTTTATTTTTAGCTTTGATCCCAGCATTAGGGTGGGGCATGATGCCAATATTATCTAAGATCATGGGGGGCAAGTCAGAAGAACAATTGATTGGCACCACCATTGCTGCTTTATTATCTGGGTTGATATTTAGTTTGTTTCAGCAAGTAACATACCAAACGGTTTCATTCATTGTTTGTTTTTTGTCCGGAGTATTCTGGGCGGTGGGGCAATATTTTCAGTTCCGCGCATTAGAAAAGGCTGAAGTGTCAAAAGCGATGCCCATATCTGTTGGGACACAATTAGCCTTTGTCACGCTTATTTCAGGAATTTTTTTATTGGAATGGACGAGTTTCTTTGTCGCTATGATGTCGATCGTGGCGTTGGGGGTCATTTTAGTCGGTGTGCTATTGGTGACTAAGACAAGCAATGGAAACAGCGCAGTGGCGAAACAAGTGATTGTCTTTTTGTGCATTTCATCTGCGTTTTTGATGCTATATGTAACGATCACTAGTTATTTTGATATTCATGGACCGCAAGTGTTTCTACCTCAATCCATCGGCATGTTTGTTGGAGGGATGATCCTCTCAATGAAGAAAATCAGACAATTGAAAGTCAACGCTATCGCTCGAAATATCCTCACTGGTAGTTCCTGGGTGATCGCTAACACGACGTTATTTGCTGTGTCTGCGTCTTTAGGTGTGGGTATTACTTATGCCTTTTCGCAAATGAGTTTACTTGTCGCAACTTACGGAAGCATCATTATTTTGAGAGAGAAGAAGACATCATTAGAAAAACGCTCAATCTATTTGGGTACATTGGTGTATGTAGTGGGTGTGGTTGGAATGAGTCTTTTAAAATAAAGAATTGAAAAAAAATGACAAAGGATCAAACAAAATCCCTTGCCAATTTTTTTTATTTATCTATCATACTTGTTACGATTGATCAGTGATCTAATTTTTGTAGTCGGTAACTCTCAAAATGTGCTGGGTCTTTTTTCACTTGGACCCACGCATAAACACCCATGATAAAGGCGCCGACTGTATTTGTTAGTAAATCTCCCATTGTATCCATCAATGCTTCGCGTCCGACGAAGAGTGTACCATCAGATGTAGCAAACCGTTGCAAGTTCATTCCTAAGAATTGGTCGCATAAAAACTCCCAGAATTCCCAGAAAACACCGCATAACCCAGCAAAAGCAAATCCAAATAAAAGAAATAGCCAAGGACTTGTTTTCTCGATTGGTGCGTCTTTCAGCAAGAAGCCGATCAAACCGTAACCTAAGGCAGTCAGAACCATCGGGCTAACGGCGTGTAAGATTTTATCCCAAAATGAAATAATACTGATCAAGTGCATACCTGTTCCTAAAAAGACAGAAATGAACAAGAAAAACCAATAAAATAAAACAATGGCATCAGGAACATGGATCTTGAATAATCGGCGAACGATCTGTGGCAAATAAATCAATAGGATACCTGCCAGTGATTCGACGATAAAGGTGATTCCTTGTGTGGTCGAATATTTGTTTGTTACAAATTCGAAAATGTTATAACCAACAACAAATAGACCGAAAATCGTTAATGCAATCTGAACTTTTTTTACTGTCTTACTCACTAATTTTTCCCCCAGCTAGATATGATTTCAATGCTTTGAACAATGCTTCTTCAGAAGACACGATCGTTCCGTTCAACTTGATCAAGCCGACCGTATAAAGATTTAAATAATGGAACTGATTTTCACCAGCCTGTTGCAAGGCAGCGACTTTTTTTGGATGAGTCGCACCTTGTTGGCGGCTGTCTGTATATAAACCAATGATCGGGATGCCTTTAGCATAGGCGACACCGATCTCAGAAGCAACTCCGGCATCGATCGTCAATCCGTCTAAAAGTGCGATCATCAAGTCACTTTCTAGTACTTTTTCTGTATCAGCCAAGGCAATCATTTTGCTGTCTGCATATGCAGTCTTATCATTGATTGCTTCGTTTTCTTGTGGTAGATAGATCGACAAATCAGAAGAAATCTCTCTGATTTTTTTGACAAGAGATTCGTTATAAAGCAAATCTCCTTTTGCAAAAAGTGGTGCTGCAAAATAAATATTCATTCGTTTCAACATCCTTTGTATTAGAAATAGTCACTAAAATAAGCTTCCATGTTTGGGATGATTCGCTCTAATGTCTTGACCATCTCCTCATCTGTGGTTATGCGCTCGATTCGAGCAAGGTAAGAAGCACGACGATAATTCATCATTAGACACGTCAATGTTTGGATATCTAAACGAACCATTTTACCAATCGGTTCATTAACGATTGACAAGTGGCCATCTCGCCACGTCAAGCCAAATACGCCATTATTCCAAGGTGCCACGGAATCTTCCACGATGAAATGGAAGTCTTCTGCTGTACCAGAAAAAGGGAAGCGCTGGATAAATTCTTTGACGTCAACGATCCTTGCCATAAAGTAAGGTTCGATCTGTTCTTTGATTTGACTATCTTCTAATAAAAAAGCAAGGGGTTCATTTTTGTAGATATCGCCATGTACCCAGTAAACCATTGAAAAATGTGCAGAGATGAAGTTCCACAATCCGTTACGCGCCTCTTGGTTCAAATAAAACATCTCTTTGACATGGAAGACTTCTTCGGCGACCCAATAAAAAAGCACTCCGGTTGGTTCATTGTCACTATTGTAATAAATCGCCGCAGTCCGTTCTTCTTCATTTTCAAAACGCCAATATTCTTCCCAGTGAAAGGCACTACGAAACAGCGCACCATGATTCTTTCCCGCAAACTGTTGATAGACACGGAAAACATCTTCGTGATCGACAGGCAGTCGTTCCACGATACCAGAAACAGGTACTTGTTTAGGTAGTTGCGTATCACGTATTTTAAAGGATAACTTATCTGACATGATTTCCCAACCTTTACGCCTGTAATAAGGGATATTGTAAGGATAAAGATAAGAGACCCACTGTTTGTTTTTGCGCATGTTGTCTAATGCGACGATGATCAAGTCTTGCATCAATCCGTGGTTGGCATATTCAGGATAGGTTCCAACACCAGTCACTCCGCCCATTTGGTACCGTGTACCGTGGATATTAACCTCGCAAGGATAGATCGCGATTTGAGAAATCAATTTTTCTTTATGAAACCAGCCGAATACATTTGATAATTCTAGAATCGGTCGCTTGGAACGTACAAATTCCCGTTTGTTTTCAAATCCACTTTCTTCAATATCAGAGTCAGTGACTTGAAAAACGTAGGAAAGTAACTCATTGAACTGGTCAACATGTTCCTCCGTGACAGGCTTCAACTCAAAATTTTCTCTAAAATCTGTTTGGTCCATTTTTTCAACTCCAATTTAGTTACTTGTTCACAGTATAACAAAAGTTTAAAAAAAAAACTTCTAAAGTCCTTAGAAGGAAAAAGTCTTTAAATTCCTCCTTTTCGTTGGTATAATGAAAAGTGCTGATTATATGAAAAGAGGAGACGCTATGGATATAAAGAAAATGAAACAACGCCAACAGCAAATTCGAAATTTTTCGATCATTGCTCATATCGACCATGGGAAATCAACTTTGGCCGATCGGATTTTGGAAAAGACGAACACTGTGACGTCTCGCGAAATGCAAGATCAGTTATTAGACTCCATGGATCTAGAACGTGAACGTGGGATCACGATCAAACTTAATGCCGTAGAATTGAACTATACGGCTAAAAACGGGGAGACGTACATCTTCCATTTGATCGATACCCCAGGGCACGTCGATTTTACCTATGAAGTATCTCGAAGTTTAGCTGCCTGTGAAGGCGCAGTCTTAGTCGTGGATGCCGCTCAAGGGATTGAAGCACAAACATTAGCCAATGTTTATTTGGCATTAGATAATGACCTAGAGATTTTACCAGTCATCAATAAGATCGATTTACCAGCCGCAGATCCAGAGCGTGTGCGTAATGAAATCGAAGAAGTGATCGGCATCGATGCCAGTGAAGCGGTCTTAGCAAGTGCGAAGTCTGGAATTGGTATCGAAGAAATACTGGAACAAGTAGTGGAATATGTCCCAGCACCTTCAGGCGATCTAGAAGCTCCTTTGAAAGCCTTGATTTTTGATTCGATCTATGACAGTTACCGCGGGGTTATTTTAAACGTACGTATCACCGATGGTGTTGTCAAAGCAGGGGATAAAATCAAATTGATGAGTAATGGCAAGACCTTCGATGTGACCGAAGTCGGCGTTTTCTCACCAAAAACGATTGCTCGTGACTTTTTGATGGTCGGTGATGTCGGTTATATCACCGCAAGCATCAAGACAGTTCAAGATACAAGTGTTGGGGATACAGTGACACTTGCGGATAATCCAGCTACAGAAGCATTACCAGGTTATCGTAAAATGAACCCAATGGTCTATTGTGGTTTATACCCGATCGACACATCACGATATAATGATCTGCGTGAAGCATTGGAAAAACTTCAACTGAATGATGCTGCTTTGCAGTTTGAACCAGAAACATCACAAGCACTTGGCTTTGGTTTCCGTTGTGGCTTCTTAGGATTACTTCACATGGATGTCGTCCAAGAGCGTTTAGAGCGTGAGTTCAATCTTGAATTGATCACGACAGCGCCTTCTGTAATCTATCATGTCAACAAAACAGACGGTTCGATGGTCGTTGTTGATAATCCTGCTGATTTTCCTGAACCAGTCACGATCCAAGATGTCGAAGAACCTTTTGTGAAAGCACAGATCATGGTACCTAATGAGTACGTTGGTGCAGTCATGGAACTTTCGCAACGTAAACGTGGCGATTTTATTACAATGGATTATTTAGATGATTATCGTGTCAATGTCGTTTATAACTTGCCTTTGTCAGAGATCGTCTTTGATTTCTTTGACAAACTAAAATCAAGCACGAAAGGCTACGCTTCACTTGACTACGAAATGTCAGGTTATCAAAAGAGCAAGCTAGTGAAAATGGATATCTTGCTGAATGCTGAAAAAGTCGACGCATTAAGCTTCATCGTTCACCGTGATTTTGCCTATGAACGCGGAAAAGCCATCGTTGAAAAACTGAAAAAACTGATCCCTCGTCAACAATTCGAGGTACCGATCCAAGCGGCGATCGGACAAAAAATCGTTGCCCGTTCAGACATCAAAGCCTTACGTAAAAACGTGTTGGCCAAATGTTACGGTGGTGACGTTTCCCGTAAACGTAAACTTCTTGAAAAACAAAAAGAAGGTAAGAAACGAATGAAACAAATCGGTAACGTCGAAGTCCCTCAAGAAGCCTTCATGGCTGTTCTGAAAATGGATGAGGACGAACCGAAGAAATAGCCTAATAGGCTATTGCAAAAAAACTTAGTTCTTTGTCAAATGATGTTGGTTAAGAGGAATATTAGAATAATTATGACAGAAAGAAGTGGAGAATTTCTTTCTGTCTTTTTTTCTGGAAAACAATGTTTTTCCATGTTGAAGCAAGATCCTTCATTTGAAAAGGTAATGACTTCTATCACTTTAAGGGTTTCGCTTTAATATCTTAAGATAATTGTTAGCTATCCAAGCATTCTATTAGAATAGCTAAAACATAGTAGGTTCTTGATGCGTATTTTTTAGATTGATTACTTAATCTTTATACATAATAAGGCTAAAGTCTAATTGTTACTACAATTTTCTTATGCTACCTTAAATTTAGATATGTTAAATGAGGAGGCAACAGATAAATGTTTAAGTTGATTTTAAAGCAATTTTTACAGCATTGGAAAATTTGGCTATCCATCCTACCTATTTTTATTGTTTCTGGATTAATATTTAGTACTGCTTTTGTGATATTAAATGCTTTAAGTAGGGCTGATCTTAACAGTTCAGTTGATTATGGTGTTTTTATGCAGTTACCAATAGTAATAGGGATAGTAATGTTTTTTTTATTGACTATCAATGCAATGAAACAGTGTATAGACTTTTTTGATGGAACAAATGACATATTGCTTCTTTTAGGAGCTTCTCCTGCTCAAATCAGTTTGGTGATGACTGGACAAATGTTAGTAATTGGTATGATTGGAGCTGTTATTGGGAGCGGCTTTTCCTTAAAAGCTTCACAGCTTTTTTTGACCACCTTACCTTCGAGTTCTGCTAAAGATTCTCTTGTACATATCCCGCTTCAATTCTCATGGAATGTTGTTTTTGTTGTGATATTGATCCAACTAGCAATTATTCTATATACATGTATGCGTTATTGTCTTAAAAATTATAAGAAAAGAAAGGGGAGCCTTTCTTCCAACAGAGCGTTTATTAAAATGAAGAATAGCGGCAAATTTTTGGGAATACTTGCATCACTAGTGAGCGTAGGGGCAACAATATATTTATATTTAAAAAATGTTCCTGATCCAACTTTAATAAAAGAATATACTCGAAGTATGAGTAACTCGATGAATTTATTGCTTCTTCTGTGGTTGTCTGTACTGATTACTATGAATTTTTTGATTCGTCCCATATTTCGAGGGATAGTACATAGAATTGTTGGGGTGCCAAAAATGACAAAGAATCCGATGATCCGCACTGCACTTTACAATATACAATACAATATAAAAGAATTAATAAAATTAATTCGTCCAGTCAGCATCATTACTATGCTAGTTGGGAATTTTATAGCTTTGTTTCTCAACACTAAACTACTAATTGATGGAACAAATGATAGTTCTTATATCTCAGATTTGATCATCAACCTTATTTTTGTATTCGGGGCGCCAATACTCATTAGTTTAGCAAATGTAATTGTGTCAATTTGCCTTTTTAGAATAAAAACAAAAGTTGAATCTAAAAATTATTTTTATACTGGATGTACACCAGATTGGATTTTTAAAATGAGAATCATTGAAATCAGTTCAGTTTCATTCATTTCAATAATAATTACCTTCATTGGAACAATATTGTTTGCGATTCCACTGCTAAGAGTGACCTATCTGGGTGGTGGCAATATTATTAAGGCAAATTGGTCGGTTAATCTCCTATTATCGTTAGGCGCTTTTCTAATATTCGGTTTATGTTTTATTGCAATTTATTGGTTTGAGCACTATACGTTAAAAAAGTATGTCGAGTAGATTTATTAATATACTAAAAGAATAGATTGTTTTAATTGAATCAAACATAAGAAAGTAATTAATTCAGATTGAAAGAAGGAAAGAAATTGCTGAATTGGGAGATCCTTCTACTATCAATGAGTAGTTTGCGTCCTACAGTTTTGTATGAGAGTTTGATTTATAAACTAGAATGATTTTATGGAGGTTAATATCGATGAGAGAGATAGTTATTTCAATAAACGAATTAAAAAAAGAGATACAGCTTGCGAAAGGAAATCTTTTACAAGTGCTGACTGATATTTCTTTTGAAGTAAAGCAACAAGAGTTTGTATCGATCGTAGGACCTTCTGGTTCAGGAAAAACAACGTTGCTTCATTGTATTTCTAGCTTATTACCTCCTACAAAAGGAGAGGTGTTAATTGATGGTTAATCACCATATGGATGGAGTGCAGCGAAATTAGCAAAGTTTCGTCGTAAAAAAATTGGTTTTATTTTTCAAGATTTTCAACTCATACCTTCATTGTCAGCCTACGATAATATGGTACTCCCAGGAACATTGAATGGGCACAAAATAAAAAGGGGAAATGTCGATACTTTGGCAGAACGATTGGAATTAAAAGCGGATTTACACCAGCCTATTGATGCTCTTTCGGGTGGTGAACAACAAAAAGTTGCAATTGGGCGCACAATATTAGCAGATCCAGAAATATTGTTTTTAGATGAACCTACTAGCGCATTAGATACTCACTCACGTATCCTTATTATGGAAGTACTTAAAGAATTAGTAAGCAAAGGAAAGACAATCGTTATGTTGACTCATGATCTAGAGCTTGCCAGTCAATCTTCCAGAGCAATTGTTATAAAGGATGGGCGCATTCATAATAATATAAGTTCGCCAACATTGGAAACCCTCATATTCTAAATGATACGATTCATTCATTTCTACCTTAGCTCCATCTACTTTTACTAAATGAAATTAGCGTATGCTTCCTTTGGTTCTCAAATAGATTAAACAAATCATTCGGACAAAAAAATAGATTCATGTATAATTTAATCAGAGTTTATATTACTATCGTTATAATATTTTTAGGAAACATCTTATGTAAAATCTATTGCTATTTTTTGTTCATTTATGAGGAGGAAAAAGATGAAAAGGGGATTTATTTCTAAGGGGATTTGTGGGTTCACGATACTTGCGATTTTAGCGAGTTCGTTTGGTGTGAGTCAAGTTTTTGCAGAGGATTCGTCTACAATGGAAACCTCGACTGAATCGACTCAAACGTCAGCAGCTCCACAGATAAAAAGTACAGAAACGAATGAAGTCAGTCAAGAGAAAGAAACAGAGATACCCGCGCAAGAGACACAACAAACACCACCAGTACAAGCGAGTGAAGCAAAAGAAGCTCAACCAGAGCAACCACAAACTGCAATCGTCGATGGAGTAGAAGTAGTTTTGCAAGCGCCGGAAAAAGCTGGTAAAAACGAAGCTGATATCACGCAAGCGCCAAAAGAGGAATTGATCGAAGGTTCTCCAAGATTATTTCGAGCAGCTGTGCAAACGATTCCAATGTATCGTTTATTCAATCCACATAGTGGGGAGCATTTTTACACGAGAGATACTGGTGAACGAGATCATTTAAGAAGGATTGGTTGGAATTACGAAGGTGTTGGTTGGCAGGCACCGACAAGTGGTGATCCAGTCTATCGTTTGTACAATCGCTACAATGGAGAACATTTTTATACGTTGAACGCAAAAGAAAGAGATAGTATCACGAAACAAGGCTGGAAGTATGAAGGAATCGGTTGGTATTCCTATAAAGGAGCGAATGCCATTCCTGTCAGTCGTTTATATAGTAAACGAGTGAACTGGCACCATTACACATTAGATGAAAACGAGAAAAAAGTAATCACGAAACAAGGCTGGGTCTATGAAGGTGTTGGTTGGTACGCAGTTGGCAGTGGTCAACAAAATCAAGAGGACTATAAGCTATTGGGTGTGAAAAATTACAACCAATATGCGTTGGGTGCGCCAAGTGGATGTGAAGGGGCTTCTTTATTACAGGCACTTCAATATAAAGGAAAGATCACCAACTGGAGTTTGACTCAATTTTTGAATACAATTCCTAAATCTCCGAATGGTAATCCAAACAGCGGTTTTGTCGGCAGCCCATTTGTCGAAAACTCATGGACTTATTCTGCAATTTATCCTACACCTTTGACGGCGTGGGGCAAGAAGTACGGAAATGTCCAAAATATTTCAGGTAGCTCGATGAGTACGTTGTTAAACGAAGTCAAAAATGGCCATCCGGTTGTTGCTTGGGTGACGATCAACTTTCAGCCAATCCGTTGGGGAAATTGGAATTTTGGTATCGCAGCGAATAATAATCATGCGGTCACTCTTGATGGATATAATAAAGGAAGTAATCAAGTCCATGTATCTGATCCTATCAGTGGTTCTTATTGGATGAATCGGGCAACATTTGAGAATATTTATAATGCACGTAAATATGCGGTAGTTGTAAGATAGACTAAAGCTTAACAAAAACAATGGTTGCAGTAATTCTTTTCCCATAACCTGTAAAATCCGAGAATAGTTTGGATTTTATGGGTTTTTTTTATTGCATTATTCTATCTAGTTCAAAATCAATGGTTAGAAACAAATTCTATTACGTTAATGTAAGTTAAACATAGGAAGAATAGATTTCGGATCATTGCCTTATTTTATAATTTAGACAGGAAGTGAAAAAGAATAGGGAAGTGGAAATGATAATGGGAAAACTAGTAAAAGGATTATTAGTAATTGCGCTTATTTTAGGAATCGGTGCATTTTTTATTGAATCAAAGACAGAAGGCTTTCAAGCATTAACGGATAATTTTTTATCTGATAAAGAAGTGAAAGAATACTATGTCAAAACAAGTAGTGGGGATAAAAAAGGGAAGGATTATCTCTAGACGTTTGAAGGATACGATGAAGATGACACTCAACAAACAGTAAATAAAATTAGCGGATCACAAATTAAAGTAAGGTCGATACTTGTAAAATCGATGCAAAAGGTTTACAAGGAAAGCGCTGGAGTGAAGTATCAGAAAACGAAGTGCCTACGAAAGCATTGCAAAAAATCAATATATAATGGCTGAATTGTTTAATTACATTTGAGGTAGTTAATAATAAAAAAAGCTCACCGTGATGGATGTGATACATATCATGGGTGCTTTTTCAATGTTCTCAAAAACACACGCTCAGTACAAGGTCGATCAGCCATATTTTTTATTAGTGTTACTTTTTTGACAAACAAATAAATACATGGTATTGTTGTTCTACCTAAAACGTAATAGTTACGATTTGTATAATATAAAGTGAAATAAAGGAGCAGATTATTAGTGGCAAAAAAATCAAAAATTGCAAAAATGAATAAGCAAGTAGCTTTGATCAATAAATATAGTGAACAACGTCAAGAGTTGAAAGCAGCAAATGATTATGAAGGACTAGCTAAGTTGCCCAAAGAGTCTAATCCTAATCGTTTAAAACTTAGAGATCAAACAGATGGACGTCCTCGAGGCTACATGAGAAAATTTGGCATGTCTCGAATCACTTTTAGAGAACTGGCACATCAAGGATTGATCCCAGGAGTTAAAAAAGCAAGTTGGTAAAATAGGAGGAAAAAGTTATGGCAGTACCAGCAAGAAAAACATCGAAAGCAAAAAAACGTTTGCGACGAACACACCAAAGTTTGACGAAACCAGAGATTTCTTTTGACGAGTTGACTGGTGATTATCGTCGAAGCCATCATGTCTCTTTAAAAGGCTACTATAAAGGACGCAAAGTGACAGAATAACCGATTGGAAGCTGCAAGGGGGTTCAAGAAATGGAAATTATTTATCCGCCATTAGTCGAACAAGGAATCAAATATTATTCGGAAACGGTGAAAGAACCTGTAGATAAAGGGGAATTCTATCGTGCGATGGTCGATAAGAAACTGATCACAGAAACTGGCCTTCCTACAGAACATGCGCTAGAGCAAGGCCTTGTCAAAGACTATTACGAAAAACAAAACTTGTCCTTTGAAGAATTTTTGGACATTTATCCTATTTTTCAAAAGTATGACGCCGATTTGTTCAAATCTATTGACGGCTTCTGGGAGATTCCTGTAGACTTGAAAATAGAATTAATGGAAATGCTTGAAACTGATCAACTGGATTATGATGACGAACAACAAATCAACATCTATTTAGAAGATCGATAAAAGGATAGAATAAGAAAATCCAAAAGGACAATCAATATGCACAACTTTCGTAAATCAGGTATAAAACCTTGGGATATCATCATTATTAGTATTCTGGTAGTTGCTTCTTTCGTTCCGACAATTGTCTTTGCTTTGTCATTTGATAACGCAGAAATCGGTAATAGTGTGAAGTATGCAGTAGTCAAAATCGACGGAAAAGAAGTCGAACGATTTGATTTAGATGAAATCAGTAGCAAGATGGTGACTTACTATCCATCTGATACCCAATACAATATTGTCGAAATCCATGAAGGCAAGATCAGAGTTAAAGAAGATAATAGTCCCGATCAAATCGCTGTCAGAACTGGCTGGATCTCGGAACCTGGACAAACAAGTATCTGTTTGCCGCATCGACTAGTCATTACAATTGAACAAGAAGGACAGTCGGATTATCATATCTATTAAGTAAGAGAAAACTGCTACTATCAGCATAGATAAAGTTGATGGTGGTAGTTTTTTTAGTTGTCTCAAAAATAGAGAAGATTCGGAATTATTATATCTTTATCTAATGAATCATTGAAATTGTGTTAATGGTTCATTTGTTTTTTATATATAACTAAAATAAAGATGAATTTAAAACGTTATAAATATAGCTGTTTATCAAAATTTATGGATGAAAAATATTAAATAAAGCAATCTATGTGAATGGTTTTAGATTAAAAAATAACGATAAAATATAATATGTAAAAATAGTTTATGATATAATCAGTATCTGAACGCTTGATATTAAAGATTATTATCATGTAGGAGAATTATAATGAGAGAAATGGACAAAAGAAGTGAATTGTTGAGTATCGGAGAATTGGCGAAAATAACCGGTGTCAATATTAAATCGTTAAGATATTGTGAACAAGTCGGGGTATTATTGCCGGTATACATCAATCCAGATTCTGGCTATCGCTATTATTCCTTAGCGCAAGTGAGTGCGGTCGAGCTGATTCAAGCATGTGTAGAGATTGGGTTGCCTTTAAAGGAATTACATCGCTTCAGTGATCCGAATAATTCCATCGATTACCTATCTTTTTTATCATATAGCGAAGAATTAATGAAACAAAAAATCGATTCGCTCCAACAAAATTTAAAAGGAATGCAAGAGGTAAAAGAAGAAATTAATTTGTTAAAAACATATCGACATTCTAAAAAGCAACATATTCGGCAATTGTCAGAAAAGTACTTATATGTTTTTCCTTATCAACAGACTGATAACAAAAAGACACTTTATACAGAAGCAGCCAATTTGTTTGATCGATCGATGGAAGCAGGGTATGAGCCTTTATATGATTTTGGTATTCTCTATGAATTTATTGATAAAAACGTGCACCAGTATATGTATATAGAAATCAAGCCTACAAAAAATGTCGGTAACAATATCAAGATTTTACCTAGTGGAGAATACGCATGCCGATTTAGTCCTAAAAGTTACGGTGAGCGCCTTCCAGAGTTGTTTCCAGAAATATTTAAAAAAAAGTCGACTGTTCTTGCGATCGAAGCAGAAGCTTCCACTGGAACATTAGAAGAAATCGTTTATGAGATTCGAGTTTTCAGCGAGGGAATGAATGATTGAAAAATCCGTCATCACTGAACAAACGACGAAAAGTCAAAATGTTGAAGTAACTAATCATGCTGACAGACAATCCAAGTTTTATTATAGTTGATTGGTTTCATGAGGGTTTCAAATAAAATCTATCGTAAAAGGGCATAATAGCGAATCAACAATACAAAAACTGATTTCGATCGACGATCAAAATCAGTTTTTTTGTTCATGTTACCTATAATTTGTTGTGAAAGTTCTATGATTTGTTCATATACCTAAAACAAAGAAAACGTTATCATTTTTGTGAATCAATTAAATTTAGGAGGAGCGGAGATGAAGGATAAGAAAAAAATGGCGGTCGGACTCTTTTGTGCAGTAGTAATAGCAAGTGCAATTGGTAGTGGGACAACGTATCACGCAGAGACTAAAACGTTTGATTACAAAGAAACAGAAGCAGCAACTTACCAACGAGGAATGGATAATCAGCCAGAATCGTCTTACTGGTTTCCTAAAGACTTGCTAGAATGGGAATTTTCTAAAGATCCAGATGCACCTTATAATGTTAGCCAAGTACCTTTGGCAAAACGGATCGATAAAAACGCACTGGCAACTTCAAATGACACGCAGACACCAGAAATGAAAGTTGTCGCTTTGTCGATCATGAATAGCAGTACAAGTGGGAATGCGCCTAGAGGTATCAATACTTTTGATGCCAATGTATTTTCCAATTGGCAATATATCGATCAACTTGTGTATTGGGGTGGTTCGTCTGGTGAAGGGATCATTGTACCGCCAAGTCCTGATGTCATTGATGCAGCCCATAAAAATGGCGTGCCAGTATTAGGGACAGTTTTCTTTCCGCAGTCTGCTCATGGCGGTAAAATCGAATGGTTGGATACATTCTTGCAAAAAGATGAGGATGGTACTTTTCCTTTAGTCGATCAATTGATCGAAGTAGCTACTCGATATGGGTTTGATGGCTGGTTCATCAATCAGGAAACGGACACATTAGTCACAAGTTTTGACGATGCAAACAATCATAAAAAGGTAGAAGGGGCGAATACGACAGAAGGATTGAGTAAAAAACATGCGGATTTGATGCAAGAATTCATCAAACAATTCAAGCAAAAAGAAGCAGCATTAGAAATCATGTGGTATGATTCAATGACTTCGGAAGGGAAGATGGATTGGCAAAATGCACTGACGGATAAAAACCAAGCTTTTTTAGTCGATGCGGAGATGAATCCTTTAGCAGATAGCATGTTTTTGAATTTCTGGTGGAACACCGATCGTTTAGCTAGTCAAGAGCTATTGAAAGCTTCTAAAAAGAAAGCAAATGAATTAGGCATTGATCCTTATCAATTATATGCGGGCATTGATGTCCAACAAAATGGCTATGATACACCAGTGAATTGGCGGTTGTTCACAGATGAAACGGGCACTCCGTATACTTCGTTAGGTCTATATGTGCCAAGTTGGACATACACATCAGCTAGTGATCCTGCTGTTTTTCAACGTCGTGAATTGCGTTTTTGGGTAAATGAACAAGGTGATCCAACGAAAGGGAAGGCACCGGTAGAAAAAGAATGGCCTGGGATCTCTACGTATGCAGTAGAGCAGAGCGCTATTACCAGCATGCCTTTTGTGACGAATTTTAGTATGGGGAATGGGTATGGATACTTTATCAATGGAAAAAAAGTATCTGATCTAGAGTGGAATAATCGCAGTATGCAAGACGTGATGCCAACGTATCGTTGGATCTTTGATCATCAAGGAGAAAATCAATTAGCCGTTGAGATGGATTACGATGAGGCGTTTCGTGGCGGAAATTCTTTGCTTCTTAAAGGGAGTATGGTGAACGAGGCAACAAGCACAATCAAACTGTATCGAATGGATGGAATCATTTCCGATAAAACTTCTATCACAACAACGGCAAAAGCAACGAGCATGAGCCAACTTGACTTAGTTTTAGAAATGGCTGACGGACGAAAAGAAATCATCTCGGCAAGTGAGCCAATCGGTCGTGATTGGACGACTGTCAGCTATGATGTCAGTCGGTTGGCAGGAGAAAAAATCAACACACTCTCTTATCAGCTTGCTTCTTCAGAGACTCAGTCCGATTACGCGCTACACTTGGGTCAATTAGCACTGACAGATGGAAAGGAACTTCCAACCACAAAAGTTTCGGGACTGAGGCTTGAAGATGTTGCATTTGATGAAGAGGAAGGGCGATACGCTGGCATACGACTGGCTTGGGATGAGACGGAGAGTCAAGCATGCTACTATGAGATCTACCGGTTGAATCCTGATAACTCAAAATCTTTCTTAGGAGCAACACCAGCTACGAATCATTATATCAATGCCCTTGAACGAACCTTAGACACCGCGCAAACCAAATTGATTGTCGTGCCTGTTGATGCGCTGGGTAATCAAGGTGAACCTTCAGAGGCCGTTTCTTTTGATTGGCCGGATAATAAAGTGCCGAGAGCTGATTTTACTGCTTCAAGAACGTTAGCTGCTCCAGGATCAGCGATTACTTTTACAAACACGTCATCCTTAAACACTGAAACGGTTACTTGGGAATTTGAAGGTGGGGATATTACGACAAGTCATGAACATTCGCCAGTTGTCACTTACCACAAAGAAGGTGTTTATAAAGTCAAATTAACGGCAAGCAATCAAGCAGGGGAGACACCTGCTGAAAAAAATGGTTTGATTACAATTTCTAATAAAGTACCAATGGAGTTACCGCTGTTATCACGAAATGCGAAAGCGACCGCTTCCTCTTATACCAACGAAGCGGAAGCCCCTCATTTTGCAATCGATGGCGACTTGACGACTAAATGGTGTGCAACGGGTATGCCACCACACGAATTGACACTTGATTTAGGGAATGTTCAAACCATTAGTGAAGTTCGCATAGACCATGCGCAAGCAGGTGGAGAAAGTCCTGACATGAATACAAAAGCATATGCGATCGAAATAAGTGAAGATGGAGCGATATATAAAGAAGTTGCCAAAACTACCAATAATACGGCGAGTAGCTCCGGCGAGACTTTTGCAGTACAATCTGCACGATATGTCCGATTACGTATTGACAAACCAACACAAGGATCAGACACTGCAGCAAGAATCTATGGATTTGAAGTATTTGGACTGCCAGAATTATTACACTAACTTAGTGGGATAAAAAGTGTATTTGTCATCTCATCACTTCTATCATTTAATATAATTGAAATGTTTAAAATTCACATCATTATAAATAAGCGTCACCCTTTTCGAAATCATGAAAATGATTTTCGAGTAGTGGCGCTTATTTAGCAATGCATTTCTAATGCAGATTTCGTTGCCTTTATATAATCAAAAGAGTTTTACTTATTAAGGTTTGAGCGTCGCTTTTTTTCAAAGAACGTCAATCCAGCAATAATTAATACTACAACAAAGTATGTTGTCCAACTAATCACATTAAAAAGTAATAAAGCTAGTCCAATGATCAAACATAATAGTAAAATCCATACGGTTAGATTTTTTTCCATAGCATATTGAAAACATCGAAGCGTCAATTTCTTGTATCACATAAAGAATAAGCTATCGCTGATTTCACTTCCAAACCTCCTTGTAAACGGCTTCTAAAGACAAAAATATTTTCATCTTGAAAAAGAAATTTTAGCACAAAGTAAAAAAGATTGTAAGAATTAGTTGAAGATTAGTGCAAATCAGGTACTTATTCAAATTGCTAAAAATAGGATCAAATAATTGAAAAAGAGAATATTCCTAAGAACAAGCTAGAATCATTCGATCGTCATATGTAAGATAAGAGTGGAGTTTCATCACGCATATAAAAATTTAAGACACCTACTTTGACCTTTCAAGTAGGTGTCTTATTGTGAACTAGAGTTGCAATCGTCCATTCGAGGTTTTCACTCCTATGCGGATTTTTTAAGTTCTTGCACTGCTTGTTCGATCGTTACACCAGTCGCAACACGATTGCTATCTTCTTTGTCGAACACGACGAAAAGATTTAAATCGGTATTAAGAGTGACACGATATTGTAATTCTTTGTTATAGAATGTCATAGTCATTCTCCTTTCTTATTGTTCTGTTGAAAGGCAACGATACGTTGATAACGAAATTCCATAACTATTATAGCACAGATAGGTGAATTGAATCAACTGTATTTTTATTAAATAATAATTATTATTATTTGAAGTGGATCATTGACACAAAAAAATTGGATTACATAAGTGAAAAGGAGGGATAAGAAGATGTAGACTAGATTATGAAATTGATAAGAAAAAAGCAGTATACGAGATCAGAGTGATCATTTCGTATACTGCATAAATTATTTTAGTAACATTTTTCGCAAGGGGTCAATCCGCGTGCCAATGCTTCACTCATTGTCGCAGGATAGTAGTCACCGTTACCACACTTATGCGTATGGTACTTTGCTCCAGTTCTGGTAACTAAGACTTGTGCTTCATTTGCTTGTGCCTGTTGCGCTTGAGCTGCGGCTGCTTGTTCTTGTGCCACGCGCTGGGCTTCTGCTTGTTCAGCAGCTACACGAGCTTCTTCAGCGATACGCGCTTGTTCCGCTGCCTGTGCTGCCTGTTCTGCTTCGAGACGAGCTTGTTCTTCCTGAGCTTTCTTTTCCGCTTCAAGTCTTGCTTGTTCTTCTTGCGCTTTCTTATCTGCTTTACGTTTTGCTTGTTCTTCTTGCGCTTTCTTATCTGCTTCACGTTTCGCTTGTTCTTCTTGTGCTTTTTTCTCAGCTGCTAATTTTTCTTCTTTCTTTTTCTCTTCTAATTCTTTCTTTTCCGCCGCTTCTCGTTGGGCTTTTTCTTCACTAGATGTTGAAGTTGTTTCCGAAGTAGCGGTATCTGCTTTTGACGCTTGATTGGTACCAGATCCGCAAGCGCTACTGACCAGTAGTAAACCGAATAAAGCACTAAATAAAATGAGATGGCGCTGCCAAGCTTTTCCATTTCTTTTACTTGATCGACTAAATAGATGTAGACCAAGCATCAAACTGATTAATCCTAACAATAACAACAATAAATTCATTTTTTCCTCCTGTTTCTACGAAAAATAGATCGCTTTCATGCAAAGCTCCCCCTAATAAAAGCGATTGGTTTTATTTACGGTGATTGACCGTATTCTCTATGTCGGAATCGAACCGACGAAAGCCAGTTAGAGAGTGTAGATAAATCAAAAAAGAAAAGTAGTAGAAGAAAGCACAACGTTATAATTATATAAAGAAATAATAACAAACAAACTTTATTTTATCATTAAGATGAACATAATAACAGAGAGTTTTAATGGATGATGATTTTTTTAATATTTGTTTTTTTTATGTAAAAAATGTTATATTTGATGAAGAAAAGTATCGTTTTGATATCATAATCGTTCGAATATAAAAATAAACCAAGAGTTTACATGAAAAAGAGAGTCAGGATGAAAAACTGGGTAGAGGAGGAGTTAATATGCGCATTTTGTTTATTAATGCAAGCCCGAACAAAGAGGGGATGACCGTTAAATGGGGAGAAAAAATCTTAAAGGATATCGACTATACGGTCCTGCATTTAGTTGATTATTCGATCAATCAGTTAGGACAGATGACCGAAAAGGATGAATTTGACAAAGTCATGGGAGTAATCAAACAAGCTGACGTCTTGGTGATTGGTACGCCCATCTACTGGTGGGATGTGACCGGTTTGTTAAAAACATTTATTGATCGCTGGACGGATCTATTTGAGTATGGGTTAGACACACCAGATGCTCCTTTGTATCAAAAATCGGTTTTCTGGTTTGTTCAAGGATCTGCGCCAGAGGAAGCTATCAGCGGAATTAGACGAATGCTGTCTAATGTGAGTGACCGGTTTTTGATGCAGAAGTTAGGAATGATTTATCAGAAGAAAGACATTGCTTCATCTAATGAACAAATCAAACAAATGAGATGAATAGAGAAATTGAAAGTACCGAGGGTTTATAGTTGTATTTTCTAAAAGGGCATGCTATAGTGTAAAAGTAATCTATTTTGAAACGTAATTTGAGCTATAAGTTAAACATTATAAGACTCCTTTTGCCTATCAAATATTTATTGCACTATAAACGTACGTTGATACGTATCAGGAGGAAATATACATGAATAACGGTACAGTAAAATGGTTTAACGCAGACAAAGGTTTTGGATTTATCACTGGTGAAGATGGAAATGACGTATTCGCTCATTTTTCAGCTATCCAAGGTGACGGTTTCAAAACATTAGACGAAGGTCAAGCTGTGACTTTTGATGTTGAAGATGGACAACGTGGCCCTCAAGCAATCAACATCGTTAAAGCATAATCAAACGATTGATATCTTACTGCTCTTTCTTATGAAAGAGCAGTTTTTTTTATGTCTAATTTCAATAAAAGCCTCTCGATTCAGCAATCGAGAGGTTTGATAGAGCAATGTATTATTGCTTGTTTACAAGATGATCCCTTTCTGTTCTAAGTTTGCCACACATTCGGCTAAGTAGATTTGATCATGTTCTGGATAAAGTGGTGAGGTCCATTCAATAGGGGAAAGGGTAGAATAAGGTTCACAAATTTTTCCACGATACAAGGGATCAAACCATTCCTCACCAGGTTTATAATTTTGTTTCTTCATTTCTTCCATTACTAACAAATGATACTGAAATAATTTGTAAGGCGAATGTGTAAAAACGTAATCGACAGTCGCATGTTTTCGTCCCCAACCATTGCCTCTCAGAGCACAACATTCGCGATGTTGTCCTAATAATTGTTGGCGCGGAAGTGATTGCAAGAGGCTTTGATGCCATAAGCGCATATAATATTTCCTTCTTTCTAAAACAGTGAATTAAGTGTTTAGGATGCTTCCGTTCGACCAATCAAATAATCGATGGTCGTGTCGTAAAAATCTGCGATAAAGATCAATTCGATGATACTAGGTATATTTTTTCCATCTTCATAGTTTTTATATGTCTCAATCGGTAAGTTCACTTTTTCAGCAACCTGTGGTGTAGTTAAATGCTTTTTATCTTTGAGGAAGTTTAAACGGCAATGCAGTGTATCCAGTAAAATCGCTTCTTCAATCGTCATTTTACCTCACCTTTCTCTAAATAATCATCTATGAGAGTTAACGTTTATTTTTTCTGTTTAGATAAAATAAATACCCAATGACAAAGAGTATGGAGAAAATGAACCCAACTAAATTAAATGTGAAGATCTGGAAGGGTTCGAAAAACTGATAGTTTAATATTTTATACATAAAATAGATCGCAGGCAAACTACTTAAAGCGATTTTTTTTCGTTCTTTCGTCCATTTGATAAACGAAAAGACAATCGGTACAAATATAAAAACAGGAAAAATAAAAGCAAGTCGGCTCAATTCCAGCATAATAAATAAACTCCCATAGCTATATTTTATTCGTGCATAAATTGTATTTTGAGTTATTCTATTTGAGAATATACTAGATTTATATTCACTAGATAAAAGATAGCATGTTATGCGATTCTGAACAAATATTTCGATAAAAAACATGATTCTTCTGTAGACGTATAATTTGAAAAAAACATAAAAAAAGGTGGAACTTTCATTCCACCTTTTTTTATGTTTTTAGATTCGTTTCGACCATTTAATCTTTGACATAGACATTAAAGTCTTTTAGAAGTTTAAGTGCTTGTGGCTCGTGAACACGGCTGCTGACTAGTGACGAATCAATGATAAAGTCAGCTTCTGGAAAGGCGCTTTGTAAAGCGATTGTGTTGGATAAGACACACAAATTAGTTTCGATCCCAACCACTTCAATCGTTTTTTGTTCTTCTTTACGTTCAAAAATGGAATGCTTGATCTCTGTTAATGTTTCTGGCGGCAGAGTAAAGTAGTATTTTTTGATTTCCCGCTCATTTGGTAGAGGAGAGAGCGTGGGAATGATTTTAAGATCTTCACTTTCTGCCTCATCTTTCCGATCAATAGGGATATCACGAGTGAATAGTACGTATTCATTCGCTGCACGTGCTTGGTTTAAACGTGTGTTTACTCGCTCAACTAATGCTTCAGCATCTTCGATATAAAATTCACTAGTTGGATCTAAAATATGATTTTGCATATCGATAACAACTAACATCTATCATCTCTCCTTATAAAAAGTGATCATTCAAAAAGTTTGCGACACCGGCTTCATCATTGGTTTCTGTCACCTCATCTGCTAAATCCTTCACATGTTCTTGCGCATTGCCCATAGCCACGCTTAATCCGCTGAATTCAAGCATTGCCAAATCATTTTCTTGATCACCAAACGCCATGACGTCTTCTGAAGATAACCCTAAGTACTCAGTTAGAAATAAGAGTGAGTGGGCCTTTGTAATATTTTTAGGAGTGATTTCTAGGAAATGTGGGTCTGAAAAAACAGAATCAATTCCTTCTTTCTTCAACTCTGCTTGGATTTTTTGTAGTTTTTCCTCATTTTTATCCGTCAGAGCTAATTTCAAATAGCTTAAGGAAGGATCGTCCAACTGTTTTGTGATCTCATCAAAGGAATGATTTTGCAAGTTGAAGTGTTGATAATAAGGATCGTCTTTTACTAAAGCAGTTTCATCAAAAGTGATTTGATCATCTTGTGTTTCTCGACTTGCGATGATCGATATTTTTGCTTCTTTTGCTAAATAAAAGGCCTTTTTAAGTATAGGTACTTCGATTTTTGAGCGTCTTAATACATAATCGATCTTGCCATCTTTCATTTCGGAAATCAATGCACCGTTAGAAGAAATCAAATAGCCGCTGACGCCTAATTGTGCAAAGACATCCTTGGCAGAAATACTATTTCTTCCTGTTGCAATCGTTACGATTCCTCCATTAGAGGAGAAAGCTTTTAATGCGCGTATATTTTCTTGTGGGACAACTCCTTGGGAATCAAGCAAGGTCCCGTCTAGATCAATAGCTGCTAATTTCATCTTTTTACGCTCCCTTAGTCTTTTTTCTTTCACCAATAGCTTAAATGAGAAACTTCTAAAATAAAAATAAAATGCTTTAACTCTTTGAACTTTTTCAAAAAAGATTTTTCATAAATGGAGAAAAGAATATTAGTAAGAAAATGGTTAAGACCTCTGTATAAAAAAGCATAACAATCTTAATGTTTTCGTTTTCATTTTCATAAAAAAGGGCAAATTTTGGGTAATATTCATAAAAAACAAAGCATATCTTTTGCTTTCATGAAAAAGTAGGAATATTGTAGATGTAGAACAGGTTAGAAAAAGATTAAAAAAAGGAGTGATTTTGATGGAGATTAAGTATGGGACTGTACCGGTTGTGACTGCTTCAGATGAAAATTATGCTCCTTATCTAAGCGTAATGATTGCAACGGCACTGGAAAATGCGAATAAGATGAGACATATATATTTTTATGTGATTGATGATGGCCTATCAGAATATAGTAAAGAAGGATTGCGTCAGACAGTTGCACAACACTCAGAACATGCAAGCATCCAATTCTTGACAGTGGAGAAAGATGTATATGAAGATTTCTTAGTCAGTGACCACATTACAACAACGGCGTATTTAAGAATTTCTCTACCTAAGATCTTAGCAAAATACAATTATAAAAAAGTGTTGTATCTAGATGCAGACGTTTTAGTGTTAGATGATATCGTTGCATTATATGACGAATCATTGAACGGTAAAACAATTGGGGCAGTAATTGATCCAGGACAAACAAAAGCGTTGAAGCGCCTAGGGATCGATTCAGAAGAATACTATTTTAACTCAGGTGTCATGGTGATCGATATTGATCAATGGAATGAAAAAGACATTACAGATAAAACGATCCAATTCCTAAAAGAAAATGGTGAACAGATTATCTATCATGACCAAGACGCATTGAATGGTGTCTTATATGGAGATTGGGAACAACTTCATCCAAAATGGAACATGCAATGTTCATTGATTTTTGAACGCCATCCAGCTCCAGATAAGAAATATGAAGAATTATATAAGAGCGGGAATGAAGCTCCTTCAATCGTCCATTTCACAGGGCATGATAAACCTTGGAATACATTAGAGGATCATCCTTATACACAAATCTATCTAAAAAATCTAGCGCATAGCGTATTAATGAAAGTAGGCGAGGTAAATGAATAGAAGAAAAGAAGTAGCAGTTGTCTCTAGTTGTAATACAAAATTTGTGCCTCATCTAGCAGCACTGTTTGTGTCGATTTTAGAAAATAGTGACCCGAAAGTGTTTGTACGTTTCTACGTGATTGATGATGATATTGAATTAGAAAGTAAAAATCTTTTACGTTACTCAGTGAAAAATTCACGAATGAATACAGATGTTGAATTTTTGAAAATCAACAAAAAATTCTTCAAAAACTTAGTGACAAGTGATCGTATCCCTGAAACAGCATACTATCGTATTGCGATCCCTGAGTTATTTAGAGGGAAAAATGTCGAACGTATCCTTTATATGGACTGTGACATGATCGCGTTGAATGATATCAGTAAACTATGGGATCTAGAGTTTAATGGCGCAGTGATGGCAGCAGTTGAAGATGCTGGTTTCCACCAACGTCTTGAAAAAATGGAGATTGAAGCAGATTCAATGCGTTACTTTAACTCCGGCTTGATGCTGATCAATGTTGAAAAATGGTTAGAACAAAACATCACGAAAAACGTTCTAAAATTCATCGAAGAAAACCCAGAAAAACTTCGATTCCATGACCAAGATGCTTTGAATGCTATCTTACACGATCGTTGGATTGCTTTGCATCCAAAATGGAATGCACAAGGTTACATCATGGCGAAAGCAAAACAACATCCAACGGCTCAAGGAGAAGAAGAGTACGAAGAAGCACGTCGTAAGCCTTATATCATCCATTACTCTGGGCATATCAAACCATGGAGTGAAGAGTTTAAAGGTGCTAGTAAAAAATACTATGAAAAGTATGCAAATATGACCGCTTTTCGTTGTGTTAAATCATTCCCTAAATATCCATTGTACGCTCGTGTTCAACGAAATACTGAATTGAGTCATTGATCGATAATAGAAAAAACTTACTATTAATAGAGGAGATGATCGATATGGAAATTACGCTGACAAGAAATGCGATGGACATCTTAAAGGAAAAAGCAGGCGAACAATCAAAATTAGCGCTTGCATTGATCAATAGTAAAGATCCTTTCCTTAGAGACAAAGGAGCGTGTGCGAAAGGTAGCTTTTTTCAAATTATCCCTTTTGTTACTGAGTTTGGACTATACGTCACAAAAATCAATCATCCTTCGCTAGAAATCTATACATCATAAAGTGAACAATGCTATTTAGGCAAACATTTGACGATGGATTATGATCATGTATTAAATAGTTTCTCATTGGAAAACGAGATTGCTGTACTAGATCATAACATCAAACTAACTAATTGTTTCTTTAGCTGAGTGTACACTAGAAAGGACGATTCACCATGCTGGAATATTACTTGATTGATGAAAACAAGAAAGTAATAGCCGCAGATGAAGAACATTTTAATTGGCTTGTTATTGATACGAGCGATACTGAGGAAATCGAACAGGTAACTCGAACCTATCAACTCCCTGAAGATATATTTGTTGGTATGACTTATCCAGAAGAGGTCTCCCGCTTAGAACATCTATCAGGAACAAGTTTGAACAACCCGATTTCCTTAGTACTGCTCAACCTTTCAAGTGAAAAAGAAAAAATCGAACGTCGTCTGACACCATTATCTTTCGTCATATCAAATGACTTATTGATTACTTGTCGAGACGAAAAAACCAATTTTATCGATCGGCTGATTGAACATCATGGTAATAAAATCGATTCTTTCGAAAAAGTGATTGTTTATGCGGCATTAGATATTTATACCCATTTTGTCAAAGAACTTCGTGAAATGAAAACGCGTATTGATTCGCTAGATCAAGAAGCACGAAAAACGACAGAAAATGAAGAATTGTATAAGCAGGCTGATTTAGAAAGAGATATTGTTTATATCGATCATACGTTGCGGGATCAAAAAGAGACAATGGACCTCCTCTGGGAGACTCCTGAATTCAAAGAACGTGTCAATGATGAACAGTTGCTTTATGACGTTCGTTTGAGACAACGTCAAACAGAGAAGATGATTTTGATTTATCGCGATCTGTTAGAAAGTATCGGTGATCTGTTCAATGGCATGATGGACAACAATTTGAATCATCTGATGAAATATCTGGATTCTACCGCATTGATCATCTCTGTGCCTGCGATGATCGCAGGTATTTGGGGAATGAACACAGGCGGTTTACCAGGAGAAGATTCAGCAACTGGTTTCCTCTTAGTATTAGGGGGCTCAATCGTTGCTGCTGCTGCTTTAGGGTATCACTTATTTAGAAAAGATTACACGAAATAACCAATATGGGCTTAAACGCCCAAATTTATAACGTCAGTTATGACTAAAAACTAGGAGGATCAACATGACAGAACCAAATTTAATCGACCCAAGAAAACTATATCACACAGAAGAATTTCCAAAACAGGATCAAGAAACTCCGGCTTTGCAAAAGGATATGAAACCTGTACCTGATTGTGGAGAAGAAAGCTATAAAGGCACAGAGCAATTAGCAAATCGCCGTGTCTTGATCACAGGTGCAGACTCTGGTATTGGACGTGCCGCGGCTATTGCCTTTGCACGAGAAGGTGCAGATGTAGCCATTCAATTTTTCCCAGGTGAAGAAGAAGACGCGCAACAAGTGGCCCATTATATCGAAGAAGCTGGACGTAAAGCATTACTATTACCTTATGATTTGCGAGATGAAGCTGCACCAAAAGAAATCATCCAAAAAACAGTGGATGCTTTTGGTGGATTAGACACACTTGTTCTTAATGCGGCGCAACAAATTTCGTCCCCTTCAATTGCAGAAATCCCATTGGAACAAGTAAAAGATACTTTTGCTGTAAATATCATCGCAATGTTTGCACTTGTGAAGGAAGCAATTCCACATATTCCAGCAGGAGGAGCAATCCTTACAACGACTTCAGTCCAAGCATTCAATCCAAGTGAACACTTGTTAGATTATGCAGCGACTAAAGCTTCGATTGCAAACTTCACCATTGGTTTAGCAAAACAATTAGCACCAAAAGGAATTCGTGTCAACGGCGTAGCACCAGGACCAATTTGGACACCATTACAACTAGATGCAGGTCAACCAAAAGAAGATCTACCTGAGTTTGGTCAACAAGCATTGTTGGAACGTGCAGGACAACCAGCTGAATTAGCGCCTGTTTATGTCTTTCTTGCATCCAACAAAGCAAGCTATGTCACAGCACAGATTTACGGTATCACTGGTGGAGAAGCCATTAATCTATAATCAGTGACAAGAAGCTAGGAGGGCGAGACAATGAACAAAGGAGCCAAAACGATAGGAGCGATCTTACTGATCCTTCTGCTGTCTATTTTAATATTTGCAATGTTGCTAAGCTCAGTTTATCCATTGCCGTTTAAGTTAGAAGAATTTCGCTTTTTATCATTAACTAACTTTTACGTACAACAATATGTCTTTTGGGTAACCGCAGCTTTTGCTGTGTTGACACTTATATTGATTCTAGTCTTATTATTCTACCCAAAAACTTACCGTTCATTCTTACTAAAAAAAGGTGATGGCGAGTTAACATTAGACAAAAAAGCAATCGAAGGAATGGTTCGTTCACGATTGACGAAAGAAGAGTTTGTTTCTTCCCCAAAAGTAACGATCAAAGCAACAAAAAATAAAATTGACGTAAAAGTAAAAGGCGAGTTGAAACGTACGTCATCATTAATCGGTAAAACAGGAGCACTGATGACAGACATTGAGCGTGATGTAAAACAAATCATCGGTACAGATGAACCAGTGAATGTCCTGATCAATTATACCGGTTTTGACTCACCACAATCAAAAAGAGTCGAACACTCACGAGTACAGTAAGGGGGAGAGAAAATGAACGAGATCTTTTCGACATACAAGCTCCCAATTATTTGTGGCGCGCTTGGATTGATATTAGCTATTTTACTAGTAGCTGTCGGATTTTTTAAAACATTGCTGATCGTGATTATGGTTGCGCTTGGTGTAGCCATCGGCATGTATTTAAAAAGAACCGGAATTTTAGAACATTACTTTAAATCTTAGGAGGCTTTACCATGGAAAACAATCATTCAAATCAAAACGGAAATACACCGAAATCAGCACATCCAGATCCAACAACACCGAATCAAGCACAAGGGATCAAAGATGAAAAAAATAAAACTGCGCCAGTGTCTGCACATCCAGATCCAGTGGTGCCGCATGTAGAAGAAAAAGTAGCGCATGATCAAAAAGAACACCACGATCATCCACATCATGAAGCAAAAACTCCTGGTGTGCATACTCCAACTCATGAGGCAAACAAACAGAAAAATGAAGTGAAGGGC
This sequence comes from Enterococcus pernyi, assembly GCF_045371165.1. Lineage (NCBI taxonomy): Bacteria > Bacillati > Bacillota > Bacilli > Lactobacillales > Enterococcaceae > Enterococcus > Enterococcus pernyi. The sequence continues at coordinate 222,823 of NZ_JBIQDM010000003.1, read as the reverse complement.
AGTGAAGAATCGATGAACGGTGAAGTAACTTATGATGACAAAGTCATTCAAAAAATTATTGCGATCGCATTAGAACGTATCGACGGACTATTGACAGTAGACGGAGGATTTTTCTCTAATGTAGCTGGAAAATTAGTCAATACTGACAATGAAACAGCTGGGATCGAAACAGAAGTAGGTAAGAAACAAGTGGCTGTTGATATGTCGATCGTCGTTGAATACGGCAAAGACATTGAAGATATCTTTAAACAAATGAAAGAGATCATCAGTGAAGAAGTAGCGAATATGACACACTTAGATGTCATCGAAGTGAATGTCAATGTAACAGATATCAAATCAAAAGAAGAATTTGAACAAGATCAAGTCACTGTCCAAGATAAAGTGACGGATGCTGCAAAAGCAACTGGAGAATTTGCGTCAGAACAAACAGATAAAGCAAAACATGCAGCAAGCAAAGGAACAGAAAAAGTAAAAGAAAATAACGAGCCAAGAGTACAATAAAATATCTTGGTGAGTCAATACTTTTAATTAAAAAATGAGATGTCGCATTGAAAAAATCGGCTAGACACTATAGGAGGAAATACAGATGGGTTTTATTTGGTCATTAATCGTAGGTGGAGTTATCGGAGCAATTGCAGGAGCAATCACAAATAAGGGTTCTTCAATGGGAATCATTGCGAACGTCATTGCAGGACTTGTTGGTTCAGCAATCGGACAAGCAATATTAGGATCATGGGGACCAGTCATTGGTGGTATGGCAATCGTGCCTTCATTGATTGGTGCGATTATTTTAGTTTTGATCGTGTCATTCTTTGCGCGTAAATTATAAGAATAAAGAAGAAATTTGCAATGGAAGCAAAAATTCTTTTACTTTGAAATAATCGGTAACATTCAATTATCTTGAATTTGATTGAAGGATCTTTACAAGTTGACTTGTTCAACGAAGTGAAGATCCTTCTTTTTTGTTGTCCTTTCGGCGTTTTTGCAAGTAGATGATTAGTAAATTATTTTCTCACAAAAAATCTTCTTTCAATTACTCCTAATCAAAAGGGAAAAATGACGTTACGCAAGACGATGATGACCGATAAAATTGAAGAAGTAAAGCTTTTCAATGCTTTTCTAAATGATTTGAAAAAGGAGTGAATAGTAAAAAGACGATTAAGAAACGCAAAATACATAACGTTTTTATAAAAGAGTCATTTGAATTACTATGAACATCCTTTAAAAAAAAGAAACGACTATCGACAGAGAATGAACCAAACAAAAAAGTTTTTCTCTGATTGTTTGATAAAGGGAGGAAATAATTTGAGAACAAGAAGAAAACTGTTGAACAGTGCTTTGATCCTAGGTTTGACTTTAGGCAATCTCAATGACATAGTCGTTCAAGCAGTGACCGCATTCCATGAACTAGGTCTGATTCAAAGTAGACAGGCAAGAACGACTACTAATGAGAGGGAAAAAAAAGAATGTGGAAAAAGTAAAAAAGAAACAAATGAAAAAGTGAAACAACCAGAGAAAGAGCAAAATGACTCGAAGGAAATAAATGAACTAAGCAAAGAGGAGTTAAAGAATTTAAGTAAAGAAGAGATAATAGAACGGAGTGATTCGTTAGATCAACTATTAAATCCCATCCACGCACAAGATTTACCTTCATGGATTCCGTATGTAAGTAACCTACGGGATAGGCAATTAGGGGACATGTTGACGGGGCATTTAAGAGCTGGGATCAGAAGCAACCTAGATCTAACACAAGATAATTTTAACATAGGTGATAAAGTTATTTTAAGAAATGTCACACCTATGTACTACCGAACACCGGGTTTTGGTTATAATGATTTTATTCGATATATCGTCGAAGATCTAAGCCCTTTGCGCCGAAATGATCATACTCAACGAGCAGTTTATACGGTGATTTCTGATCCAAAGAGTGGGAACTTGGCCAATGCAAGTCACACCTTCATTAAGCGCCTTACATAATACTCGAACAGAAGGGGAAATGAATGTGGTCTTTACCCGTTTAAAAATAGCACTACCTCAAGAAGAAGAATTCGAAATCCGCAGATTCCCATTTTCTTACTGGGGACATTCCCAGGGAATAAATAATGGATGTTGGAAATTGGAGAGTAGCTCAACTAGTTTCATTGTCGATTTCTCTGGAACTGACATTGGCAGTATTCGCCTTACTCCAAAATCTGAGTCATTGATTCTGGAACATCAACAGGGTATTCCTGATCCAGAAAATTTTGTGGATGCCCACAATACGAGGGGAACGGTAGAGTATGAATGGGTAACGCAATCTGATACAAGTCAATTAGAGGTAAGTAAAGCATTGAAATTAGAGTTAGTGATCAAACCGTAGACCTGCTGTCACGCTTCCTATTGAAATCGAAATAAAACCATTGATTTCCACGACCAATCCTCAAGTTACGATGCGTCAAAATGATTCGAATCCTATGTCGCAAGAGCTATTTACGATCGCGGATGATGGCAGTTATCAACTTACGTGGATAAATACTATCAGTACCACTAATTTAGGCAATTCATTTGGCATGCGAGAGTGCGTATCCAAGATGGCAGAGAAGCAATAGAAAGTATGGATGTGACGATTGTTCCAGATGAAGGATTGCAGTTAGAATTGAGTCCTGCGAGTGTTCAAGGAAGATACTCAGTGGACGAACAAGGTGCAGAAGATAAACCAGGTGCAGAAGATAAACCAGGTGCTAGCGAAGAGGGTGCTGGAAGTGAAAGCTGTGAAAATGGAGAAAGTGGACAAGATGACAGAAGTGATCTTGAAGCAACAGGCAACTTACCACAAACAAATGACACTCGAAACACACTTCTTTCAGTAATAGGAACTATGTTACTTGCCTTGGTTGGCGGTATCTTCTTCTGGAAAAAACGATCGACTGAAAAGTTGGAAAAAGAGTCCGATAAATAAAATTAAGACATTTTTTATCCACTTTTTTATTCATAGTAGAAAAAATAGTTTTTAGAGAAGAAAAAAGACCTCTAAAATTAAATATGGGAAACACTCAAAGGAAGGGAAACCCAAATTTGAGTGTTTTTTATTTGTTTGTGAGGTGAATAGAAATGTTGAAGATTTTGTCAAAAAAATTAAAAAGACAATTGAAGTTACTGGAATACTTATTTGAAGGTGATACCTATCGCTTTAACGACTTAGAAAATTTACTTGGTTGTTCAGCCAAAACGTTAAGAAATGACTTGCTTGATATTCATTCTTATGCCAACGATATCAAAATCCAAATGACTCGAGAAGAGGGAGTGAAAGCAACAATTCTACCTCATGTCACGGAAGATTATATCTATCAAGTGATCAAGCAAGAGTCGATTGAATATCGCTACTTGGAAGCTATTTTATTACATAAATTCAAGAATTATCTTGAATTAGCAGACTATTTATTTATTTCTGAAAGTACCTTGCGGCGAATCGTCGATAAAATCAATCCAATGTTACAGAGTTATGATCTGAAAGTACAAGCACTGATCAAACTTGTTGGAAACGATCAAGTCATTACTGAAATGACCGTTCAGTTCTTAATGGAAAAATATCATTATTTTGAAGATGCATTTCCTGCATCCTTTCGGTTGATGGTGACTCAACTTGCGCAGGATTTTGTTGAAGAAAACAACTTGCAACAAGCACTGATTAGTTTGGAACCGCAAGAAGAAAAAATATTTCATTTTTGGATTGCTGCTCGGATATTATTGCTACAAAATGATAATGGGGTAGTTTCGGTTAGTAAAAAACAAAAAAAATTCAAGTACGAAATACTATCAAATAAACGTTTGCGTCTACCAAAGAGCAACGAATTGATTAATGAACACTTGGCAAGTTTTATATTCGATCAAGCATTTATTTTTCAATTATTCGACAGAGGTTCTTTGAATCAAAAAAATCCAATTCTATTTGCAATTGATAGTTTTATCAAAGAAGTGGAAGAAAAATATGGAATTGTGTGCGAAGATAAAAAAAAGATCTTTCGTAAAGTAACTATTTTATTACAACAAAGCACGGTGCCTTTCTCTATAAGTTATCAAAAAAATTCTCTTTTTTTTAAAAATAGTCACTCAGAAATGAATAAAATCCAGCTTCGATTATGGAATAAGTTAAAACATTATGTACATACACATCATATCCTACTAAATGATTTCGAAGAATTTGCGACAACTATGTTTACAGAAATATTATTGTATTGGCCAGATTTAATAAAAAAATTCGAAGATAATAAGCAAGTTCGCGCGTTAGTCATCACCAACTCTACACTAAAATATGACGCCTATTTACTCAGTGAATTAGACCAACAATTGGGTAATCATTTTGAATTTGTTGCTAGAAATAATCAAACCTTGTCCCAAGATTTAATCAATTATGAAAATTTTGATTGTATTATTTCAAATATTACGATTGATAAAACCTATAATATCCCTATATTCGGTATATCCGTCTTTCCAAAAGCGAGAGAGATCCATAATCTGATCAACTTTTATCAAGAATTACTGGCTTGATTACGAATAAAAAAATGCAAGTCCTCCAAATCTTGAGATTATGGAGCTTGCATTTTTATAACACCAAAACTATTTAGATTTCTTGATCTTTTTCAAAGACAAGAAGGTCTCCTGGCTGACAATTCAAAACTTCACAGATTTTATCTAATGTGGTGAAGCGAATCGCTTTCGCTTTTCCAGTTTTTAAAATTGAAAGATTAGCCATGGTAATACCCACTTTTTCACTTAGTTCTGTTACTGACATTTTCCGCTTTGCTAACATTACGTCTAAATTAACAATGATCGCCATCTCACACCTCACACGGTCAATTCGTCATTTTTCTTCAAACGAATTGCTTCTTCCAATATTTTGATCAAGACATTCATTAATACTAACCCCGCAAAAGGTAAGAAAACCAGTGCAAAACCTAATAGCATCAATCCAGGCGCGTCATCCGCATCTGCCATTTGATAGAATTTTGGTAAAATACCAAAAGTACTGAGTGATAAGAAAATCATTACTTTTCGGATATAGCTAACTAAACGATGTGAATGATCAGAAAATGTTTGGTCTTTAGAGATGATTGTTAATAATTTAAAAATGATACCGCCAATAATGATACCTGATAGTAGAGTGGTGAAAATGACTAAACTCAATAGGGTGGTTTGCCAATCTAAGGGGGCATTTGATTCTTTGGTCAGTAACTGAGTACCCAACAACAGACCAAAGAGTCCGAAAACAACACATATTCCGATAGTCGTTGTTTTTAAAAAGCGTGAATGATTTTTCATTTATTTAACCTCCTAATAGAATGTATATATTGATATTCAACTATAATATATCGTTTTTCGATAAAAAGATGGTTGAACGATTGCCTTTTCCGAAGAAAAGGCAATCTAACGAAGCATTGGTGTTACTTAAAACCTCTAAAGAGGCGATTACTCTATATTAACTCTTTCTCATTTAAACAATGTATTCCCTAACCACTAATACATCCTTGTAACCCTTTAGTTACGCCAGTGGGATTAAATTTCATAAAAACAAATTAAGATGTCGTATAACATATGATTCGCAATATATTTATTATAGCACAACATACAATTGATGTAAATAGACTATTACTTCCAGAAAAAATCCTTGGCTGCACCGAAAAAATGAAAAGTTCTACGCAGTTTATTAATCAACATGTAATCCAAAAGACTAGTGAAATGTGCTACAATCTTTTTTGGTGAAAAGGATTAAAACGTTTTTGTTATCGAAAGGTACATAAAATGAAGAAATTAGTCTTTGTCTAAGAGAAATGGGTAATGAAGCAATTCTTTGTTGTTTTTGGTTTGTTGTGCACGTGAGGACTTACTTAAATTAGGGGGATATTTTGTGAATTTAGACACGCTGGAAAGCTTGTTGATTGTCATCGTTCAAACGGCTTGCATCTTTTGGGTGACTAGCTATTTGGAAACGCATTTAAAAAATCGGTATTACGTCATTTTGTCAATCATTGGAATCATTTGCTATATGGCACTTTATTTTTTGATGAATTTTTTTGCAACTGCAGTTTTATGGGCTAGTTTATGTGCCGTAACCTATTACTTCCGGAGAAATATTTATATTGCGCTATTTATCCCTTCTGTCACATTCTGTTTATATATTTTTTCCGATTATATCATCAATTTTAGTTATACGATTCTTCATTTGGTTCTAAACATAAGATTAACTGTGATTCTAGGAACCCTTCTTTTTTTCTTCTTTGCATATATTTTCAAAACATGGTTATTAGAAAAGTGCTACAAAGATCTCTTGACGATGAAAATCAGCGGAATCATCGCAACAGCGACGATTTGTGTCTATTTTTGTCTGGTGGTCATTGAAAGATTTCCAAATTTGCGAATTTATTTGATCGATGCACATGAGCTATTCATGATATTGTATGGGCTGTTGTCAGCGATCATTTGTTTTTCTTTTATTTTCATAAAAAGAACGGAATATGAAAATAGAGAGCAAAAACGTCAAATGAGTTACTTGATCGAATATAGTGAACAAGCTGAAAAAAATTATTTAGAGATTCTAAAATTTAAACACGATTACAAAAATATTCTAATTTCATTGGAAGAGTATATCGAAACTGAAGATTTAACAGGTCTAAAGGATTATTTTAGAAATAGTATCAAAGCGACAGGATCGATTTTTGACCAAGAAATTTTTAGGATGTCTTCGATTTCAAATATAAAAATTCGAGAAATCAAAAGTGTGATCATGAGTAAGTTATATATGGCACACCAGAAAGGAATCCATGTGAGCATTTCTGTGCCTGAAGTGGTCAATCATGTGGAAGTGTCTACGATGGTACTCGTAAGAATGCTGGGGATCATCTTGGACAATGCAATTGAAGCCTCAGAAGAAATTGAACATCCAGAAATTGAACTAGCAATCGTGGCAGACCATAAAGACTGTACATTTATGTTGATCAATAACTGTCCACATGATTTGCCTAAATTACATGATTTAAAGAAAGCAAGTTTTACGACAAAACCCGGTAATTCTGGGATAGGTTTGACAAATCTGGATGAGCTAGTCCAGTTGAATGCAAATGTATTTTTAGATACAAAGATCCAAGATGAAAAGTTTATACAAATCATAACTATATGTGAGGTAGAGGGGTAACTATGTTAAAAATTTTTATTTGTGATGATGAAGAGATCCATCGTAACCGCATCACCAATATTATTAAAAATTACGTGATGATGATGGACTATGATGTGGAGTTCCAACTAGCTGCAGATAACCCGTATGATATTTTATCCTACGTGTCAACTAACAAAACAGAGGGTATCTATTTTTTAGATATCGATTTAAATTCAGATATCAATGGTGTGGAACTAGGAAAGCAGATCCGACAGTATGATCCAACAGCCAAAATCATTTTTGTTACGACTTATACCGATTTTGTCTATCTTACTTTTCTTTATAAGGTAGAGGCGTTGGATTATATAATCAAAGATAATGAAGAACAATTGCAACAAAAAATCAACAGTTGTATTGAAATTTCGATCGAACGCTATATGAATACTGCGTTGTCTACCAGGGAACAGATCTGGTTAAAAAGCGGTGCCGTCGATGTAAAATTATATGTGGATGAAATTCTCTTTTTTAGTTCAAGTTCAACACCACATAAATTGATCGTACACTTGGACAATCGCATGATTGAGTATGCGGGGAGAATTAAAGAAATCGAAAAATTAAGTGATTCTTTGTGTCGCTGTCACCAATCGTTTGTCGTCAATTTGGCAAATATAGCAGAAATCAATAAAAAAGAGCGAAAAGTGATTATGACGAACGGGGAAGAATGTTTAGTATCTACCAGATACTTAAAAAAATTAGCTACTCGTTTTGAAAATGAGTTTTCGCCCAAAGCATAAACGCATCGTTTTTTGCACTTTTGACAAAAAAAGAAACACTTTTGATAAAATAATCCATAGATTTATAAAATAGGTATAATAAACTGCGAAGGAGCGTGAAAGATGACTGAAGAGTACATTTCAATAGAGGAAAAATTATCAAAGAAAATAAGTGGACATTTCGCTTCACAATTAGGACTTTCACCGATTGAACAAGCAAAGGTGGAATATGGGTTATCGATCCTATTTGTTGATCTGTTCAAGATGATCGTGATGTATGGTATTGCGTTTCTCTTACATATTGTGGGAGCAGTATTCATCACACACCTTGTATTCATCTCAGTTCGTTTTACCACGAAAGGATTTCATGCAAGTAACAGTGCAGTTTGTACAATACTTAGTGTGCTTTTCTTGGTTGTTTTGCCATGGATCACCGCTTCGCTTGGTTTTGAATCGACTCGTCCTGTGTTTGTTCTCGGAATTCTATTTGTGGGTTTAGGAATATTCGTAAAAGAGCGGACGATCAATCAAGCAAAAGGACCTTTCCGATTAAGAAAAGCGGTTCTTATTATTTTGTTCATCACAACGATCGGCTTGCTTTTACCTAGTGACAGTATTCGTACATATCTTTTGTTAGGTCTAGCAATTGCTATATTGTTGATGTTTATTAAAAATAAAGGGGTAGAGTAAATATGTTAACAAGTCTAAAAACAAAGAAATTACAAATGATGCAGGTTATCTCAACAATGGCGATTGCTATCGCAACTTACGCAATGGGAACGATCGGTGCAGATTGCACATTCGTTATCTACAAACCCAAAATGCCTGAAGCATTAAAAAATGAAATGAATAAATAAAAATAAAAAAGCGATTTAGAAAAAATCTAAATCGCTTTTTTTTTTTTTGATATTCATACCCATTCATTTCTTTCGATAATTTTGTAGTAAGAGAACGAATAAAAAGAAAAACAATGATTCCCACAGAGTAGTGGTCCAACTAAATTCTTTAAACACCCCAAAAAATAGATTACCAGCATTGGAAACAATCAAGTAAATAATCGTTATTATAAATGCATATATGGATTTTTTTAGCATATGACACCTCTTTCTAAGAGTAATAGTTTTACTAAATTGAATAACTATTATTCTAACATTTTTCTTTTACTTATTATAAAATATTTTAATGGTTTTTGAAAAGGGTATCATCCTTTATAATAAAACATTAAAACATTTGGTTTGAAAGTGGGGAATGATCGTTTCTTGCTGCATTTTGTCATTTTTATTTTTTATTTTGTAATATAAATGAGCATTATCTTTGCAATTTTTAATCTTGAATACTATCCTTGTAGTATAGCCAGCAAGAAACAATAGAAGTTATATAATAATTGTTACTGTTATTTAAGATTTCTATTCAGGAGGGAGTACCAAAGTTATTTTGAGCCTGCACTTTTTGGTAGCGCTTACTTTAGGTAGGTATTTCTATGGGTTCCTCAAGCGATATACTTGTTGGTCATGTGTTGAAAAATAAAAAATAAGATACTTAGGAGGTGGAAAATGAATAAGGGGGTAAAGATCATCGGTGTAATTGTAAGCATAATTTTACTTTCAGTACTTTTGATCATCGCTCTAGTTAATGCACCATATATCTTACCTGAACAATTGGAACGTTTTCGCTTTTTTACGATAACAAATTATTATATGCAACAATTTATTTTCTGGGTTGCAGTCGTTTTTGCAATTGTTGTCGTTCTCATCTTATTATTTGTTCTTTTCTATCCAAAATCGAAAGGAACATTCGTATTAAAGCACAAAGATGGAAAATTGACGTTGGATAAAAAAGCAATTGAAGGACTGACTCGTTCGTATCTACACGAAGAAGAGTTCATCCAATCACCAAAAGTCAAAGTACGATCAACAAAACAGAAAATCAATATTCATGTAAAAGGCGATCTAAAACGTACTTCTTCTCTGATTGGCAAAACAGAAATGTTGATGCAAGAAGTGAGAGATCAAGTTGCCAATGTCCTTGGTTCAGAACAAGAGATCAAAGTAGCTGTCAATTATAGTAGTTATCAAGAAGAAAAAGATCATGAAGACAACCAGCACTCACGAGTAGAATAGGAGGGCACACAAATGAAAGAATTTTTTTCACTATATAAGCTCCCTATTATCTTTGGGGGTCTTGGCTTACTATTAGCCGTTTTATGGTTAACAGTTGGATTTTTCAAAACTCTTTTAATATTGATCATGACCGCTATTGGTGTGGGTATTGGTTTTTATTTAAAAGAAACCAAATTGTTAGATGAATATTTCAAATCATAGGAGGAATTTAATATGGAAAACAAAGATTTCAAAAACGTGAACACTACTACAGGTACAAATCCAGTTGCTGATACTGCAGCAAAAGGTGAATTGACTTATGAAGACAAAGTCATTCAAAAAATCATTGGTTACGCATTGAAAGACGTTGACGGTTTGTTGACTCTTGATGGCGGATTTTTCTCAAATATTGCTGAAAAATTAGTCAATACAGATAACGTGACTGCTGGAATCAACGCAGAAGTTGGTAAAAAACAAGTTGCTGTTGATTTAGATGTAGTTGTTGAATATGGAAAAGATATCGAAAACATTTACGATCAAATCAAAGAATTGATCAGCACAGAAGTAAATGAAATGACTCATCTTGATGTGATCGAAGTTAACGTAAATGTTGTTGACATCAAAACACAAGCAGAATACGAAAAAGATCAAGAAACAGTACAAGATAAAGTAACTGATGCAGCAAAATCAACTGGTCAATTTGCTTCAAAACAAACTGACAAAGCAAAATCAGCTGTTGGCAAAGGTGCGCAAAAAGTAAAAGAAAACAATGAACCACGCGTACAATAAACTTAATTTTATAGAATTTTAGGAGGAAATAATCATGGGATTTATTTGGTCATTAATCGTTGGTGGTATTATCGGAGCAATTGCAGGAGCAATCACAAATAAAGGTTCTTCAATGGGAATCATTGCGAATGTGATCGCAGGTTTAGTTGGATCAGCTATTGGTCAAGCACTTTTAGGTACTTGGGGTCCAGTGATCGGTGGAATGGCAATCGTACCATCACTTATCGGAGCAATCATTTTAGTATTGATCGTTTCATTCTTTGCACGTAAGCTTTAAGCAAAGATCGCTTACTCAGATGTAATGATCTGATCAAGAAAGAGATCGACTAAACATTCTAACAGACCACAAAGAGTAGTTTTTATTCTAACTCTTTGTGGTCTGTTTGTTTGTACATATTTTCGAATATTCGTTGTTTGTCTTTTATCAATCGGTTAAGTCACTTGAATTCCGTATTTATCATAAAAATAATATGTAAATTACGATTTTTTTGATATTAAAAAAATAACAAAATGCTTATTCCATAGCAATCTTCGAGGTTTAACTGCTAGATAACTGTTATTTCTCGTATTGACGTTAAATATTGCTATAGATAAAGCATTTTTTCTTTGTTATCCTTTTATTGAAATATTATATGAAGAGTTTTTATAAGCATCATTTTATAACGTTGATTTCAATTTTTTACAATAAAACAAACATAAAAACTAGGAGTTAAGAATATTTTCAAGATATTTACAAATAATATATGTAATCTAAATATTCGAACGTTAAGATGAAGATGTGAAAGAAAACAACTGTCATAAAAAATATAAGGAAGAGCGGAGGGTCACTTATGATTGAGGTGATCGGATTACAGAAAACTTTTGATAATGGCTTTGAAGCATTGAAGCAAGTAGATTTTACGATTGAAAGAGGAGAACTTGTTTGTCTTTTAGGCCCTAGTGGCTGTGGTAAATCAACGATGTTGAACCTCATCGCAGGACTATTACAACCGACAGATGGCGATATTCGTTTTAACGGGCAATCGGTCATAAAAACAGAACCTAAAGATCGTAATATTGGCTTTGTTTTTCAAAATTACGCGTTGTATCCACACATGACTGTCTTAGAAAACATCATGTTTCCTTTATTAGTTGGGGATAATAAAAAGAAAAAAGGCGAAGCAAAAGTGATTGCTGAAAAATATATGGATTTAACCAATATCAAAGAGTTGCAGAACAAGAAACCTGGGACTTTATCTGGTGGGCAACAACAACGAGTAGCCATCACGAGAGCCTTAGTACAAGAACCAGAAGTCTTATTATTGGATGAACCTTTAAGTAATCTCGATGCTCGACTACGCTTGAAGATCCGTGAAGAAATTCGCAGGTTAGTGAAAGAAGTGGGGATCACGACGATTTTTGTCACCCACGATCAAGAGGAAGCTCTATCGATCAGTGACAAAATCATCTTGTTGGAAGATGGCAAGATACAACAAGAAGATGACCCTCAAAATCTCTATTTAGAGCCAGAAAATTTATTCGTGGCGAAATTCATTGGTAATCCAATTATTAATTTTTTACCGATTGAAGTCATCGATGATCGGGTCAAACATGCGTCATTTGATTTACCACTTACTCATTTTATGGAAAAGCGTTTCAAAAAATCAATCACAAATGGTAAATATTACTTAGGCATGCGTCCTGAAGATATCTTTCCAAGCGATAATGGACCTTTGAAAGGGAAGATTCAAAGTGTTGAGTTGATCGGTCGTGAACGGATTTTACACTTTGAACTTGCAGGAGAGCGAGTAAAGTCGATTGTACGAGTGGAAAATGAGATTACTGAAGGAACTGAGGTTACGTTTAATTTGGCTTATCCTAAAGTGTTCTTATTCAGTCTTGATGGAGAGAGGATCTATTGATGGGAAAGAAGAATTATAACTCTGAAAATCAGCTAAAGGCTTGGTATTTTTTGCTTCCAGCATTACTTGCAATTTTCGTATTCAATATTTATCCGCTTTTTCGAGCTTTTTTTATGAGCTTTCAAAAAGGGACATTGATCAATCCTCGCTTTGCAGGAGTTGAGAATTATCAACGGTTGTTTAGTGATCCGGTATTTTTTCGCGCATTGAAAAATACTGCATTCTACAGTTTTACCGTCGTACCAATTGCTTTGATTCTTTCATTAGCAATTGCGTGGGTGATTTTTGAAAAAGTAAAGTATAAGTCATTTTTTGAAGCGATTTTTTTTATGCCCTATGTCACGAGTACAATAGCGATCGGTATTGTTTTTCGCTATTTTTTCAACGGATCTTACGGACTCATCAATTATTTACTCGAGTTTGTTGGGCTTCCCCGCGTGAATTGGTTAGATAGTGTGTCAATGAGTATGCCGACTTTGATCCTCTTTGGTATTTGGACAAGTCTAGCTTTCAATATCATCATATTATTAGCCGGATTCCGTAACATTGACAAAGAGCATTACAAGATCGCGAAAATGTTTGGCGCAAATGAATGGGAGATTTTTTTACAAATCACTTTGCCCCAACTGCTTCCTACATTGACGTTTCTCTTAACAGTCAATTTGATTGGCGCATTTAAAATCTACACGCAAGTTTATGCACTGTTTGGTGGTCAAGCTGGAATTGCAAAAAGTGCGATGACCGCAGTATTTTACATTTATGATAAGTTCCACGTTGCAGGTAGACCAGGTCTAGCTATGGCAGCAACACTTGTTTTATTCTTGCTTATTCTAAGTATTACTTTTTTCCAACAGTTGATTTTGAAGAAAGTGGGGAGACAAAGATGAAAAAAATCGTTACATTGCTCTCACTCTTATTTTTGACACTCCTAGGAATCATTACTGTTTTTCCATTTATCTATATGATACTCGGTGGATTGATGACGTATCGGGAAGCGACAAGTATTCCACCAACTGTTATACCTGATTCCTTTCAATGGGTGAATTATTTCGCGGTATTTGAAAAAGCGCCATTTATTCAATACTTCATCAACACGTCATTTGTATCGTTAGTAACCACATTGGCAACCATTATCACTTCACTGTTGGCAGCATTTGCTTTAGCAACTTTGGAATTTCGCTACAAGAAAGTAGTGATGGTAGGATTGATTTCTCTGTTGATGATTCCATACGAGTCGATCATATTTACGAATTATAATACAATCGCACGTTTAGGCTTGTTGAACTCTTATACTGCCTTGATTTTACCGTTTTTGACGAGTATTTTTTATATTTATTATTTGACTAATTACTTGAAAAGTATTTCACGTTCCTTTTATCAAGCAGCTAAGATCGATGGCGCATCTGATATGGAATATATAAAAAAGATCCTTGTTCCTATGTCTAAGCCAGCGCTGGTCACAGTAGGAATTTTGACTTTCATTTCGAGTTGGAACTCCTTTTTATGGCCGTTATTGGTCACAAATGACAAAAGGTTTCGATTATTGAACAATGGCTTATCTGCATTTACGAGCGAAAGTGGCAGTGATGTCCACTTACAATTAGCAGCAGCCACCTTAACGGTATTACCAATTGTGCTTATTTACTTTATTTTTAGAAAAGAAATCATCCGAGGAGTGGCAAAAAATGGGATCAAAGGCTAATCAAAAAACAAGTATTACCTTTCATAGTGGGCTCATGACGATCGGTGGAACAGTCATTGAAATTGCTTACGGGGACGATAGAATCTTTTTTGACTTTGGGACAGAATATCATCCTGAGATCAACTTACCAAATGAAGAGCTACCAACTTTACTAGATGTAGGATTTATTCCAGCAATTGATATTTATGATCCTCGATTGACCACACAAAAGCAAGAGACTAAGTTTAAAAATACTGCAGTATTTTTATCGCATGTTCACTTGGATCATACAAAAATGATCAATTATCTTGATCCAAAAATCCCCTTATATACATTAGAGCCGACCAAAGATTTATTGGAAAGCTTAAATCGTAACGGGACATTCTTGTTGCCTTCCCCTTATATAGAAGGAAATACACGAATGATCAAAACGATTGCGCCTGATCAAGATATTCACATTGGCGAAATAACGATACGTTTGTTTCCTGTGGATCATGATGCATATGGGGCAGCAGCCTTTCTTATCGAAACACCAACTGCTTTGATTGCTTATTCAGGTGACCTTCGTCTTCATGGATTTGACCGACATTTGACAGAAGAGTTTTGTGAAGCGGCACAGAAGGTCGATGTATTGATGCTGGAAGGAGTGAGCATTAGTTTCCCAGAGAAAGAAAAGAAACATGTGACATCACTAGATAGCGAAAGAGGACTGACGGAGCAACTGGTGAAGTTGATCCAAGAAAACGAGAATCGTCAATTGACCTTCAATTTTTATCCAGCGAACATCAAACGCTGGGAAGCTTTGATCGATGCCTCCCCACGACAAGTAGTTGTGGAAGCAGAAATGGCTTTACTCTTACAAAAAGTCGCAAAACGAGAAGTCCCTTATTACTACGCTGAGAAGAAAGAGCGGATCGATACATTAGATCCACAACTTGAGTATTCTTACGATACTTTATTAGCAGATTCGACAGATTATTTTTGGCAATTTGTTGGTAAGGTTGACTCATTACAAAAAGGAGGTCTGTATATACACAGTGATGCCCAACCATTAGGCGAGTTTGATCCCCAGTACGCGATTTTTAGAGCATCTTTTGAAAAGCAACAAGTGGAGTTTAAGCAGTTATCATTATCAGGTCATGCAAAACCTGCGGATCTAGCAGAAATCATCGATCGGATAAAACCAGCTATGTTGGTCCCAATCCATACGTTAAAACCTGAGAGTATGCATAATCCATATGGAAGCAGAGTATTAGTACAAAGAGGCGAAACCATTCAACTATAATTGGAGGAAAATGAAAAATGAAATGGACAACTATTAGTAAGTTTTTGGTAGCATCAGCAGCTGTAATGACTTTAGGCGCCTGTGGGAACACTGGCTCGAACGCATCTTCGTCAAGTGAAGAAATTGTCACTGATTTAACAAAAGACACGACGATCACCTTTTGGCATGCAATGAACGGTGCGCAAGAAACAGCGTTACAAAAGATGACTGATGATTTTGTTAAAGCAAACCCAACTATCAAAGTCGAATTACAAAACCAAGCCCAATATTCTGATCTACAAGCAAAGATCAACTCCACTCTTCCGTCACCAGGAGATCTACCAACCATTACTCAAGCTTATCCTGGTTGGTTATACGATGCTGCACAAGACGAGATGCTCGTTGATCTCCAACCATTGATCGATAATGACACGATTGGTTGGCAAGACCAAGAAGCGATTCGTACCTCTTTGCTGGATGGCGCCAAGATCAATGATGTCCAGTACGGTATTCCTTTTAATAAATCGACTGAAATGCTCTTTTATAACAAAGATATGTTGGAAAAATATGATGTCGCTGTACCAACGACATTCGCTGAACTCAAAGAAGCATCCCAAAAGATTTATGAAGCAACGGATGGCGAAGTTGTAGGTGCCGGCTTTGATTCTTTGAACAACTATTATACGATCGGTATGGAAAACAAAGGGGTTGAATTTAACAAAGAGTTAGATTTGACCAGTGACAAATCAAAAGAATTGATCAACTATTACGCGGAGGGTGTCAAAGATGGATACTTCCGGATTGCGGGATCAGACAACTATTTATCAGGGCCTTTTGCCAATCAAAAAGTAGCTATGTTTATCGGATCGATTGCAGGGGAAGGATATGTGAAGAAAGATACGGAAGGTGTATTTACGTATGATGTTGCTCCACGCCCTGAAAAAATCAATTTACAACAAGGAACGGATCTCTACATGTTCAGTAGTGCCACACCAGAAGAACGGACAGCAGCGTTTTTATATATGAAATTCTTATCAGAGCCAGAAAACCAATTGTATTGGGCAACCATGACTGGCTATATGCCAACGATCGAATCAGTATTAGAAAGTGATGACTACAAAAATTCATCGGAAACAAAAGTCCCACGACAGTTAGAAGAGGCAACGAAAGAATTGTTCTCGATTCCAGTCGTGGAGAATAGTGACAATGCGTTCAACGAAATACGTACGATCATGGAGAATATATTAGCTAACACAAATCAAGATACAGATCAATTGATCACAGATTCAGTACCGCAGTTAGAAGATGCTTGGAACCAATAAAAACGACTGAGAGGGTGAAATAATGGAAGTGACGATCCTTGCAACAAGTGACATGCACGGCTACGTTCTGCCGACGAATTATGCCAGTGACCTAGAACAACCATTTGGTGTGGCGAAGGTAGCTGGAAAACTGAAGGAATTAAGACAAGCAGCAAGCGGTCCGGTATTCATGATTGAGAACGGTGACTTTATCCAAGGTTCGCCACTTAGTTATTTTGTTGCAAAACAACCGGAGTATTCTGTCTCGACGTTAACAAAGCTTCTAAACGGCATGAACTATGATGTAGGTGTGTTAGGTAATCATGAATTTAATTATGGCTGGAACTATTTGAATGAAGCAATCCAATCCTATGATTTCCCAATAGTCGTAGCCAATATGTTAAGGAAGAATCAACAGGAATCGGTTTTACCTCCGTATCAGATCATTGAGAAACAAGGGATTAAAGTGGCGGTCTTGGGACTAGTGACCCAGTATATCCCAAACTGGGAAAATCCTGAAACAATCAAGGATCTTCACTTTGTGTCGGCTGTGGAAACGGCCAAAAAGTACGTGCCACTATTACGTGAGTTAGCAGATTTAGTCGTCGTTGGATACCATGGTGGTTTTGAAAAAGATCTAACAACAAACGAGCCGACTGAAGCAATGACTGGTGAAAACGAAGGAAGTCAATTATTACAAGAAGTACCTGGGATCGATGCGTTAGTCACAGGGCATCAACATCGTGAAATTGCTGAAGTCGTCAATGGTGTACCAGTGATCCAACCAGGATATCGTGGGGCTTTTGTAGGAGCAATCAAACTAACTGTCAAAAAGCAAGATAATAAGTTTATCGTCTTAGACCACTCGTGTCAACTTTATCCGACGAACGAGGCATCTCCAGATCCTAGTGTTCTTGAACAAGTTGGACTAGTCTCAAAAGCATTAGATGTGTGGCTAGACCAACCAGTGGGAGAAGTGCTGGGCGATCTACGGATTATTGATCCAATGGCAGCTAGAGTCAATGAGCATCCATATATTGAATTGATCAATCGAATACAGATGGATGCGACTGGAGCAGAGATTTCAGGAACAGCCTTATTCAATAATGAAGTGACTGGTTTGCCACAATCTGTCAGTATGCGTCATATTCTTACGAATTATATTTACCCGAATACTCTGGCTGTTGTACGTGTGACGGGACAAGAACTGAAAGCAGCACTCGAACAAACGGCTGGTTACTTAATGGCAACCGATGAAGGAATTACGTTTGATCCGAAGTATATCCAACCCAAACCTCAATATTATAACTATGATATGTATGAAGGTATCAATTACACAATTGATTTAAATCACCCCATCGGGCATCGTGTAACGCGCTTTGAAAAAGAAGGGGAACCGATTCCCTTAGATAAACCACTAGAAGTGGTGATCAATCAATATCGAGCAGTTGGTGGTGGAAATTATAAGATGTTTTCAGCGGAGAAGATCGTAAAAGAATATCCAATCGATATGACCGAATTGATTGCCGACTATTTCAAACGAAAAAAAGTGATAGATGCAAAAGTGAATCATAATTTCAACGTGATCGGCAAATAAAAATAGGATGAAAAAACTCCCTCAAATGCGTGTACACCGCATTTGAGGGAGTTTTTTCAGCGTTTATATTTATATTATGATTGAGATAGTTGTGCCAATAGCTCAGTATATCCCAGTTCTCTTGCGTAATCTTCCGCAGTTTTCCCTTGATTGTCACGTAACGTTTTGTCTGCGCCATGATTCAACAGTTCTTGAACGATTTGTTGATAGATTTCAGAACCATCACGTAAAGCAACTGCTTCAATCAACGCGGTATAACCATAATTATTTTGATGGTCGATGCCCACACGTGCGTCGGTTAACAGGAGTTTCACATTGTCTAAATGGCCCTTTTCAGCTGCTGGAATCAAGACATTACCGCCAAAACGATTGACGATTGCTTGATTTGGTTCACGCTGTTCCAACATATAAGATAGGATCTCTGTTTTTCCTTGTGCTCCAGCGTAAAGGTAAGGGCTGTCTTGAATCGCATCTTGGATATCGATTGACGCACCATGATCGATCAGAAGTTTGGCGATCTCGACAAAATCATGATGTGTGGCAATTAGTAAAGGTGTTTCGCCTTTGTCATTTTGTTCATCGATTGAATACTCTGTTTGTAAAATATCCTCAACTTTCTTTCGATCGTTGTCTTCGACTGCGGCTAATAAACTGCCAGATGGGTAACTCACAAGCGATTCCTCCGTTTCTTCGATTAAATGATCGGTTTGTTCAGTGGTTATTTGTTCGACAGTAGAACTAGTGCTTTTCGTTTGATCAGGAACAGTCATCTGCTGTGGCTCTTCACAACCCGTTAATGAAAACAATAAAACGGCAAAGGGCACGATCAGCCAAGCTTTCATAAATACTCCCCCTTTGTATCATCATATGATGAAGCAATCGATACCGCAAATGAATGAACTTACACTAGCAAAAGAGTAAGGGGTTAGTTGTTATTATAGTTAGAGTTATAGTTTTTTTCATAAATAAGAAATAACGAAATTTTAATAGTTAAAAATTTGCTGATTTATAATAAAAAATCAAGAATATAGACGATCAATATTTTTTTCAATTATTCCAATACTAAAATACATCCATAAAATCTTGTTTAAAGAACGTTTTGTACGGTGATTCAACATTTTTTTTGTAATTTATTATTACCTTGCTTGCGGTAATAACTGGTTAGATTTAAACATATTTGTCTGTTATTCTTAGTTTAAGATAACAAAAAAATACATAATATGAAATTTTTGAAAAAAGTTGAAGTTATCTATATTAATCGTTAATTACGGAGGGAAACATGAAAAAATAAATTTTAGGAACCATTTTATGCTCAAGTATTTTATTTGGAGCAAGTCTAGCAATTGGTGGGAATGAAGCATCTGCACACGGATATGTACAGTCTCCTATCAGTCGTGGGTACCAAGGACATTTAGACAGAGACACAAACTGGAATGTTGCTTTCCAAAAATATGGAGCGGTTATCAACGAACCTCAATCTTTAGAAGCCTTAAAAGGATACCCACAAGCTGGACCAGCTGATGGACAAATTGCATCAGCAGGTGGTTCACTTGGTGATTTCAATCTTGATCAACAAACTTCATCACTTTGGACAAAACAATCGATCGATCAAGGAGCAAACTTATTTACATGGCGCTATACTGTTGGACATGCAACAACAAAATGGCATTATTACATGACAAAAGCAGATTGGAATCCAAACGATAAATTAGAACGTTCTGATTTTGAATTGATTGGTACGATCAACCATAATGGCACACCAGCAACAACGACATCACACGCAATCAACGTACCAAGTGATCGTTTAGGTTACCATGTGATTTTAGCTGTTTGGGATGTAGCGGATACAGCTAATGCATTCTACAACGTGATTGATGTTGATGTGAAAGGTGATTCAGCTATTCCTGTGAAACCACAAGCACCACAAAATGTACGTGCTGCAAATGTGACTGCTTCTTCTGTAGAATTAGCATGGAATGGCCAAGCCAATACTGTATCATACAACGTTTACCGTGACGGTGAATTAGTTGGTAATACAAATGATCCAGAATTTAAAGATGCAGGACTAAATGAAGAAACAACATACAACTATGAGATCAAAGCAGTTAGCCAAACTGGATTGACATCTGACAAAACAGCGATTTCAGTGACAACTAGAGCGACAACTGCTGAAGAAAAACCAACTGCTCCTAAAAACTTACATTCAATGGGCGAAACGACTTCAAGCGTGTCATTGATGTGGGGAGCTTCAACCCATACACAAGGTATCAAACAATATGATATCTATCGCAATGGTCAGTTAGTGGCTTCAACGCCATCTGCTAGCTACACAGATGAAAACTTGGCTTCTGGCACAGCATACTCATACGTGGTACGTGCAATCAGTACAACAGACGAAGTTTCAGATGCAAGTAACACTTTATCAGTGACAACGAAACAAGATGAAACAATCGAAGGAATCCGTGAATGGAAAGTAGGTTCAATGGCTTCACCAGAACGTTATTCTATGAATGAAGAAGTAAGACACAATGGAAGAGTCTACATAACTATTGTTCCACATTTCAACTTTGGTGATGTTACTTGGGCACCTGACCAAGCACCAACATTATTCCGATTGAAATAATCAATTTGACACTCAGCGCATGAAACTGCGCTGGGTGTTTTTTTGTGAATAAAGGTTGCAATAAGAACGTTTAGTTGACAATGAAGGAGATTGTCCGATACCATGACTATCATCAGGAATGATCATTCAACCAGAAAGTAGGAAAGCAAATGTTCAAACGAGTACCTTCAGAGTTAACAGAAAGAGAAAATTATAAACTGTTGATTGGCTCAGTTATCCCTCGCCCAGTGGCAGTGGTTGCGACAAGGTCTTCAAAAGGAGTGACCAATGTAGCACCATTTAGTTACTTCAATATCGTCAGTTCCAATCCGCCGATACTTTCTTTAGCTATCCAAAGAAAAAATGGGGAGTGGAAAGATACAGCAAAGCATCTTATCGATACAAAAGAAGCGGTGATCCATGTTCTTGACGAAAGAATACTTGTAGATGCGAATCAGACAGCTGCTAGCTTATCAAGCGAAGAAAGTGAATTGTCGTTGACCTCTTTCACTACTTCCGAATCCGATACGATCAGCGTCCCAAGAATCAATGAAGCAAGTATTGCCTTTGAAACGACACTATACCAACATGTGCCGATCAAAAAAGGCCAAGAAACAACCGCTGATTTATTTTTACTGCAAATTTCTACTTATCAAATAAGTGAAGCTGTTTATGATGAACAAACAGGCTATATCGATCCGAAACAGTTACAACCAATCAGCCGCTTAGCAGGAAACGACTACGGTAAATTAGGTGAGATCATTCGCTTGTTACGTCCGGAATAAATATCCGGCTGATAACGCAGTTTTTTCTAGTGTAAAAATGATTTAAGAATCAAACGTTAGCTCTACATTTATTAAATAAAGTTTAATTTAGTTATTTTATTCTTTTTTTTATTGATTATCAATGGGAAGAGGAATATGATAAATTTTGTGAAAATCAAATAAGTACTAACCTTGTTAGGTGAGGCTCCTATACAAACATAGGCTATTGCCCAGAAACGTCGAAAGACGCCAATGGGTCAAACAGGAATTGTCGGATTAAGGCTTTTTCCAATAGCTAAGAATACGTTCTTTACGTTGTATAGTGCTAAAACTCGGACGATGAGATGATGCTAGGTCAGAAATCTTGTTCGAAAAGGTTTCTGACCTTTTCTTATGCTTTCTTTTCCTTTTTTACTCGCTTTGCCTAACTTGTGTCTGGACAAGAAAGGGGATGCGCTGGAACAAGCTATTTGATTTTATCAATAAAGGTATTCGTCTCACTCCAAAGAATACCGAACGAAATAAAACAGAGAGACAAACAAAAAAGGTCGACGAGTTGCAGCTCAATCGACCCAAAGACATGTAAGAGAATAAACTCTTTACTTGATTCATCATAATAGACAAAGGTCCTCGTTTCAAGTAGAAGAGTTTGAAAGGAAGAGGCAACTGAATGAAACCATTTCAGAAAATCATATTAAGTATCTTGTTAGTACTTGCAATGGTCATTGGCTTTTTTTCTTTTGAATTTATCCAAGGGTTCTCCTCAGTGAAACAATCTGCAACAGTTGAGAAAGTCAATGCACAAGATGTCCCATCGATCATCAATGTAGCATTGATTGGTTCTGATGCACGATCAAAAGAAGAAAATGGTCGTTCGGATTCTTTGATGGTCGCCCAATATGATCAAAAGACCAAACAAGCCAAATTGATTTCTATCATGAGAGATTCTTACGTCTCTATTCCTGGTTATGGAATGAATAAGATCAATGCCGCCTATTCATATGGAGGTATCGACTTATTAAACCAAACCTTACAAGATAATTTCAAATTAGAGACCCCTTACTATGCAAGTATTACGTTTCAAGATTTTATTGATTGTATCGATGAATTGTTTCCAGATGGCGTCACGATCGATGCAGAAAAAGATTTGGATTTAGATGGGGTAGCTATCAAAAAAGGAAAGCAAACAATGGACGGAAATACCTTGCTGCAATATGCTCGTTTTCGTGAAGACGAAGAAGGTGATTTTGGACGGATCCGTAGACAACAACAAGTCGTTGAGGCGGTAGCCAGTCAATTGAAAGATGTCACATCGATCATCAAATTACCCAAGGCGATCGGCAAACTTTTAGGTAGTATCCAAACCAATCTACCGGAAAGTGTACTGTTAGATTGTGGGTTAGATTTCCTAGATGACGAGAAGAAAATCGATACATTGTCCGTGCCCGTTGATAAAAGTTGGGACTTCAATGATAATACACCAGCTGGTAGTGTCTTGGAAATCGACTTGACTAAAAATCAGCAAGCGATACACGAGTTTTTGGACAAATAACCATATAACCATATTGATAAACCAGTTCCTAAAACGAACTGGTTTATTTTGATTAAAAAAAAGTTAACATAAGAACAGTACTGGTTAAGAATCATTTGGGCTGCTGTTCTATTTCCTCTTCTATGTGTTAGAATATCTTTGATTCGTACTTTTAATAAAGAGAGGTATTCAAAACATGAAGAGGAGTGGCAGACAAAAGAAAAAATCGACCGGCATCTATATCGGAGCGGGAATCGTCGTCTTGCTTGCAGCAGCTGGTGGTGGCTTCTTTTATTATCAACACGTTCAGGAACAACAAGCAGTAAAAGCTGGAGAACAAACGATTGAAGGATTTATTGACTCCCTGAATCAGGAAAATTATGAAGAAGCGGTAAAATCACTTCAAGTAGAGAAAGATAGTGATCTTACTGAACAAGATATTTTGGAAAAATATCAAAACATTTACGGTGCAGCAGAGATCAGAGGGATCAAACTCTCAGACTTATCCGTGACAAAAAAAGAGAATGATACGTATGAGTTTACGTATAAAGCTAAAATGAATACGACGCTAGGTGAATTGAAAGACTTAGCATATGAAGGAACCTTGTCCAAAGAGGGAGACCAAACCAAAATCAATTGGCAACCTAATTTGATTTTTCCGCAAATGGAAGGACAAGATAAAGTCAGCTTGAGTACAGATATAGCGTCGCGTGGCGAAATCTTGGACCGTAATAAACAGCCGTTAGCGACAACTGGGAAATTAAAACAATTAGGTGTCGTACCTGCGAAATTAGGTGAGGGTGAGGAAAAATCAGCGAATATCAAAGCAATCGCTGAAGCATTCGATTTGACGGAAGCCAGTATAGAACAAGCGATTTCTCAAGATTGGGTCCAACCGGATTACTTTGTTCCTTTAAAAATCATTGATGGGGAAACACCAGAACTTCCCAATGGAGCAACGATCCAAGAAGTTGACGGTCGTTATTATCCACTAGGGGAAGCCGCTGCCCAATTGATTGGCTATGTAGGAGATATCACCGCAGAAGACATTGAGAAAAATCCTGAGTTGAGTAGCACAGGAAAAATCGGGCGTTCAGGCTTAGAAATGGCTTACGACAAAGAATTAAGAGGTACGAACGGCGGGAAATTAAGTGTCACAGATGAAGAAGGAAATGAAAAAGCGGTCTTACTCCAACATGAAGTAAAAAATGGACAGGATATCCAGTTGACGATCGATGCTAATGCGCAAAAAACGGCATTCGATAGCTTAGATGGAAAACCAGGTTCTACTGTGGCGACAGCCCCTAAAACTGGAGATTTGTTGGCCCTTGTCAGTTCACCTAGTTATGACCCAAATAAAATGACGAACGGTATTTCCCAAGATGATTACAAAGTATATGAAGAAGACCCAAATCGTCCATTTATCAGTCGTTTTGCGACAGGTTATGCGCCGGGTTCAACATTCAAAATGATCACCGCAGCCATCGGCTTAGATAATGGAACATTGAATCCAGATGAAGTCTTAACGATCAATGGATTGAAGTGGCAAAAAGATAGCTCTTGGGGTTCTTACCAAGTGACACGTGTCAGTGATGTACCACAAGTCAACTTGAAAAATGCTTTAGTTTATTCTGATAATATCTATATGGCACAAGAAACATTGAAAATGGGGGAAGAAGCCTTTAGAAAAGGACTGAATCAATTTATTTTTGGTGAAGATCTTGATTTACCGATCCAAATGAATCCTGCGCAGATCTCAAATGAAGACTCATTCAATTCGGAGATTTTGTTGGCAGATACAGGCTATGGGCAAGGACAATTATTGATCAATCCGATCCAACAAGCTGCGATGTATAGTGTTTTTGCAAATAATGGCAGTTTAGTTTATCCACGATTAGTTATGGATCAGGAAACTAAAGATAAGAAAAATGTGATCAGTGAATCAAGTGTCCAAACGATTTTGCCAGATTTAGTCGACGTTGTGCAAGATCCTAACGGAACTGCACATTCTTTAGCTGCTCTTGGCATTCCGCTTGCAGCAAAAACTGGCACAGCTGAAATCAAAGAAAAGCAGGATGAAAAAGGACAAGAAAACAGTTTCCTTTATGCGATCAATCCTGAAACAAATGGCTACTTGGTGATCAGCATGTTAGAAAACAGAGAAGAAGGCGATTCTGCTACTAATCGAGCGCCTGCTTTATTGCAGTATTTGAACCAAACTTACCAATAAACATAGAGTGTGAAATCGGATACAAAACCATTGGCTATTTTCCTTTTCTAGTGATCCACTAGTCTATAGAAACGAGTGTAAATAACAAGAGGAGGAGATAAGATGACTGATGTCCCAAGAGCAGTAAAAGCGGAGATGGCAGCAAGCATGTTGAAGATCTAATTTGATAATGGGGAAACAAGATATTTAAAATCACATTTAGCCAAAGAACATGCAGAAGCTTTTTCGATGAAAAATGGCAAGAGAAAGAATAGTTTATTGGCTTCACAAACAACCTGGGTAGGATCGACCATTGAAATTCAACCAGATGGCACTCTTGTTCTGAATGAAAATGATTATTACTCGCCAGAAGAGTTATGGAACGATAGCAAAGAGCATATTATTTGATCAAAAATAGAGCCTTTCTATTAGATTCGAGAAATCTAGTAGAAAGGCTCTATTTATCTGAGAACGAATCACCCATGATACACTTTTCTAGTAAAGTATTTAAGAATCAATGGAGAGATCAAAGTACTTAATAAGATTACGATCACAAGTGGAGAATAATATTTTGCTTCAATCAATTGGCTTTGTTGTCCAATTTGCAAGATGATCAGTGCCATTTCACCACGTGAGATCATGCCAGCTCCTACCATAAAGGCACTATTCGTTGAGAAACCGGCTACTTTCGCCCCTAGATAACCACCACCAAGTTTAGTCAAGACTGCAACAGTTGTTAGGATCAAGATAAAAATCAATTGTTCTCCAAAGTTAGAGAAATCGACTTCTAGTCCAACACTGACAAAAAAGACTGGAATAAATACGGCATAACCTAATGCCTCGACATTATGATACACTTCTTCTTTGACCGATGTTTGACTCACCGCGATTCCTGCAAAAAATGCACCAATAACTGAACTTAGTCCGATCAAATCAGCGATGTAGGACATACCTAGACATAAAACCAAGGAAACAATGATAATCGCAGAGTTGGCATAGATTTTTCCAGCTAGTGACATCAAAAATGGGGCAATCCATTTGACTAATAAAAATATAAAAATAAAGTAGATCACTTGCTCCAATAAAAGTAGCGGTAAAGGGAGGCTGCTACCAGATTCTCCTGTCAAAAATGATAAGCTGAAACTTAACACCAACACGACAAGAATGTCATCAACTACTGAAGCACCTAAGATAGTCGAACCTTCTTTTGTGTTGACTACATGAAGTTCTTTCAATACCTCAACAGAGATACTAACAGAAGTTGCTGCGAGGATGATTCCAAAGAAGATAGCTTCATTCCTTGTGACTTGGAAAATTTCACCCGTCAACCAACCAAATAATACGGGGAGTATGATCCCTAATAAAGCAACGAACATTCCTGGTCGAAAGTATTTTTTCAAAAGAGAAAGATCGCTTTCCAGTCCAGCTAAAAACATCAATAAAATGACACCTATTTCTGAAAAATCGTGGACGAGAATATTTGGATGCACCCATCCCAGACCCGCACCACCAAGCAAGACGCCAACGAGTAGTTGACCGATCACCGCAGGTACACCAAACCTCCGTGAAAGGTGAGAGCCAATGGTTGTCGCTAACAAGATCAAACAGAGAATACCTATAAATTCCATTCTTTTCATCCTTCCTTTCTCAAAAAAGAATTTATTTTATTCGTGTCAAATGACCTACTAAACAGGATAACATAAATAACGTTATTTATGTAGTATCGTCCATTGTATGGATATATGAAAGCGCAGGACAAAAAAGGCTAGGCATTAAGCCCAACCTCGAATTTAAATAACTAATCAATTGACATACATATTTCTTACTTTAAAGTAGTTGATGATTTCAGAAATCCCCATAAAGATCAAGATACCACCAAAGATTTGGAAAAGTACCATCAAGCTTTGGAATGGATTAAATAATAAAATCAATCCGCCAATCAGTAAAATTACGCTGTATAATGACCATCCTTTTGATTTCGTATTCAAACTGATGAACAATTGAAATGCGCCATTTGCTAAAATCATCAAGCCTAAAAGAATTGGTAAGATCGAAACGATTGCTGATGCAAATAAGAACACGATCAGTCCGAAAATCAGAAAAGCAATTGCGCTGAAAAGTCCAAATCCCCAAGCACCCGTTTTTTGCTTGTTTTTATAGGCTTCAAATAAATTGATCAGACCTAATAAAACAAAATAAGCAGTGATAAGATAGCCGACAAAATTAAATACCGCAGTTGGATTGATGACTATGGCGATACCAGCAATGATATAAATAGCTGCTCGTAAAATAGCATATCTTTGAAAATTACTTCGAATAAGTTCATACATTATTATAACCTCCTTTTTTTTATTTTAACGGTTATTGTTGTTTAAACCAACTAAAAACTAGTGATTCCATTATTTTCTTAGAATTTTTTCTATTTTCTTTCCTTTAGCTAACTCATCGATCAACTTATCCAAATAACGAATTTCTTGCATCAATGGCTCTTCAATATTTTCTACTCTAACACCACAAATGACGCCAGTGATCAATTTACGGTCAGGATTCAATCTCGGTGCCTCAGCAAAGAAAGTTTTGAAGTCCTTTTCCAGTTTGATCTGTTCCTCTAATTCAGCTTGTTTATAGCCGGTCAACCAATAAACGATTTGGTCAACTTCCTCTTTTGTACGATTTTTTCGTTCTGCTTTTTTTAGATAAAGAGGATAGACAGAAGAAAAGGGCATAGTAAAAATTCGATGTTCAGTCATAAAGAAGCTCCTTTTTCCATTATTATATAATGAACTGTTCGAAAAGAATAGCTATAGTGTCAAGTCTCATGAAAGTTCAGTGAACAGGGGGATAGATAGTAAGAACGCTACAGGATACTGAGCTAATTGTTTCTGTGATGATCAATCAAAATCAGCGTAGTCACGTTCTTGTTTAATCTCAAAAATATAGGTAGCTAACTGAGCAATCATCTTTTTCCAATCATCTGGACGGACGATGCCGTTTAACAAATAAATCTTTTTGATACGCTCGGGTAGCTGGTTTAGTGGACAATCACTAATGACGATATCGCAACGCTCCATATAGTAACGTTGGATGACGATCGCTTCTTTTGAAAAGATTTGTTCAATTTTAACAATTAAATCTTTGCTGATATAAAAGTCTTTCGTGTGATTCACACCGATAATGATCGGCGGTTGCTTTTTGAATCGGTCGTAGAAATGTAGTAATTCTTCGACTACCCATGAAATATTTTCTTTTTCTAGAAAATCTGGTAAGTAATGCCAATTTTCTTGCCGGAAGTTCTCATAAAATTCAGCGACCACGGTCCTTAAGTGTTCATAGTTTTTCTGATCCTTATAAAGCAAAAAAGTTGGTAAAGGTGTATTCGGCTGTTCGCTATCCAAAAAGGTATTGTGAAGTTTATTGATCGTAAAGGACAGTGCATATAACTTTTTTTGTTTTTCAGGTAGCTCTAAAGCGAAATGCTGACTGAATGTTTCGACTAAGTTCTTGGAATAAATCAAATAAGGAAAATCGATCGCTAACAGTCTTTGATAGTGCGTCAAACTTTGTTCTTCACTATCCAATTGAGAAATCGTTAGGCGTGCTAATAAATTGAGTATGATTCGTTGTTCCCGACAAATCGGTAAATCAGGATTTAAAATATCCACATCAGGTTCAAT
Source organism: Enterococcus pernyi (assembly GCF_045371165.1). NCBI lineage: Bacteria > Bacillati > Bacillota > Bacilli > Lactobacillales > Enterococcaceae > Enterococcus > Enterococcus pernyi. Next base: position 193,509 of record NZ_JBIQDM010000003.1, on the reverse strand, counting down.
TAGAAGATCAATATACTTAAACTGACTTAATTCTTTTTGAACATTTTCTAAAGAAGTCATGGGAAAATTATCCTGGCAAAGTTTTAAAAGAAGATACAACTTATCCAAGACGCCACCATTCATCTCATCCAATAACTCTTTCTTGAAGAAGACATGAAGAGTGTAATCGATTTTTTTTGGCTCTTCCTTGTGATAGGGGAGGGACGTATTAGCAAAAATCGTCCAATAAACATCTAGAAAACAATATTGGATTTGAATTTCACTACCAGTGATTATTTTTTTTCCTTTACTTGAAAACTTGAAGGAGATTCCATATAGAGCTAAAAATTGGTTGATTGCTTTCATTTTAGAATAGAGATATGAAGGGCTGTAATTTGTCATTTGGCTGATCGTGACCATTGAGTTGACTTTTTGTCGAAGTAAGGCAGCGATGATTTGAAAATTAGTTGATTCAAAACAATATTTACCAAATAATTCGTAATAACACTTCGCAAGGTCAGCATCGTTCAAAGAAATTTTGACAAACTTTTTGTTTTTCACTACTTCCAGATTATTTATGCCCAAAGCATGGAAGTCCTGTTCGATTTCATGAAGATATAAAAGAAAATTTGAATCAGACATCTTAAAATGGTCGGCTAGATAGTGCGTGGTGATAAAGAACTGATGCTCTGTTAAAAAAAGAAAAATCTCAAGCTTTGTTACATTTTTCTTCTTTAATAAAAACTTTTTGATTGCTTCTTGTGTTTGCATTGAAATTCCTCCGGTTGAAATTTTACTGAAAATTTCTTTATTTTCAACAAAAAAACAGTAAATCTTCCGTCTCAATCTATATTATCTTATGTTTAACATGATAATGATATTAAATAGGAGGAATTCTCATGAAATATTTAAGTCTTCTCTTTGCTTCAGTTTTACTGAGTAGTGTTTCTGTACCAGTCGAAGCTGCACAGACAGATGAACAACCTAGCAATGATGTCGCTCAACTAGCTTCTCATTCCGTCTGGGCAAATGTGAATCAAATCAAATTTTTAGAAGAACATGTTTCAGCAAACTCTGGTATTATGAGACTTAAACTAGGAGAGACGATCACGGTGAAGGCACTGGTGACTTATTCAGGGGATATTCAACCGATTTTACAGTCTGTTGTCCAATTTGAAAACGTTGATCCAGCGTTGAAGATCGAACACGATCCAGCTTCACTTGTATTCCACAACAAACTAGCAACTTTTACGTTTAATATTACACTGACACAACCAATCAATAGACCTGCTTTATTTACCGTAAAAGTAGCAGATGGTCAACCTGAGGACAGTCATCATTTGACACAATATAGTCAACGTCAAACAGTTGAACAAAAAGCTGGAGGAACAGGGGGCTTGACTGAGCCAGATCCTAATCCAGATCCTAATCCTAAACCGGATAATCCAGATGAAAATCCAGACGAGACACCGGATAATCCGGATAAAAATCCCGATGTGACACCAGATAATCCGGATGAAAATCCCGATGTGACACCAGATAATCCGGACGAGAACCCAGATGAGACACCGGATAATCCGGATGAAAATCCCGATGTGACACCAGATAATCCAGATGAAAATCCAGACGAGACACCGGATAATCCGGATGAAAATCCCGATGTGACACCGGATAATCCGGACGAGAACCCAGATGAGACACCGGATAATCCAGATGAAAATCCAGACGAGACACCGGATAATCCAGATGAGAATCCCGATGTGACACCAGATAATCCGGACGAGAACCCAGATGAGACACCGGATAATCCCGATGAAAATCCAGACGAGACACCGGATAATCCAGATGAGAATCCAGATGCAAAACCGGATAAACCAGAGGGGAACAATGGAAACTATGAAGGGGATAACGAGGAAAATGGAAATGGTGGACATGGTGGTGAAGAAGTGATTAAACCACAAATCCACCCTGAAGGCAGCATTCCAACGATCACAATACCTGAGCAAGTAAAACCATTGTCTCAAATTCGAAAACAATCAATTCCACATATTGATACGACAGATGTACTGGTAAATAAACAATCGTCTGAAATTGCGAAAGAAATTCTGCCAATGACAAAAATAGTTCACTCTTCAAATCAAGCAGCTAATGATAAGAACTCTGCAACAGCCACAGAGGAAGCAACGAAGCAATTACCTAAAACAGGAGAGCACAATCGCTTCTTTACATGGATGTTTGGTCTGCTGATCACAGGAATGAGTATGGTTACTTTTAGAAAAATCAACTAATGATTGTAATAGGTAAAAACGCCTTGAAACGGAATGTTTCAAGGCATTTTTGCGTAGAAAATGATTAATAATCAGTTAACATAGTGAACTTGTTCTTCTTCAATCAATGGATAGGTAAGTAATTCTGTACTATCTAAATCTTCTTTCGTCATATCGACTGCATTAATTTGGCTATTTGTGTAAGTCGTGTAGTAATAGATTCCTTTATCCACATTGCAACAAGAAGAATAGATCGTATACTCAAATTTACCATTCCCAACGTCACATAGTCCTTTTTGTTGTTCGACCGATTTTAGGATATGGAAGAATTGACTAACGCTTTCCTGTTCAGTCGTTGCTTTGACAGAATTTAATTTTGTAAATGCAACTTTGACAAAACGAGAAGCAGATGATAAATCTCCAGGTAAACCTAATCCGCCCATACCGCGAGAATAGACCGATAAATCAAGTTCATCGGAGAAATGGTTTTTAAGGGTAGTCGGTGAGACTGACCGATAGTTGTTCAAATTAAATAATTGATAGTCAAAGGTTGGATTATTTGTTAGTACACCGATTGGATTATCATAAATTTTTAATCCTTCGGCAACTGATTCAATAACAATCGATGTTTTTTGATCTGCTAATATCCAATGAAGAGGAGATAACGGTAGTTCTTCACTGAAATTGATGTTGACTAAATTGATATCCGCTAATAACGTACGAGCTTCTTCCACGTTTTTACATTGACTCAATATCCAAGGAATAAATTCAAATGGTGTGATATTGGTCTTTTCGGCATCTTCGTCAAAAAAATGGGCATTTCCAGGGAAATTTAAACCAGCCATACTCAAACCTTTTTCATTTGTTGCATCATAATAGAGGGGGTAGTTATCTACAACTGCTGCCATACCGATGATCGCATAGTGAGACTCTTGTTTTGGTGCTTTCCGATAATCAAAAGGAAAATTTCTTGGAGTGATCGTCACCTGTTCATTATAAGAAATCTCTAAATCCAAATTCCGTCCAAAATAATGATCGTTTGTTGTGTAAGTAATAGATGTACACATTATAATAACCTCCTTTGTTTAATTCTATATTAAGAGGATAAAGGAAAAATTACTAATAAAATGATTCTCTTTTCTTATAAACTGGTCAATCAAGCGAAAAAAACTCGGTAATGTGATTACCGAGCGTGTTGTTCTTTATTAAAATTTTTAAGCATTTTTTTAGTCAAGTAAAGTAGCGTAGATAATTCTTCTTCATCTAAAGGTAAAAAATCAAGGATCTTTTCTGGAATGTCTTTTGCTTGTTCTTGCAACAAAAGTCCTTGTTCAGTTAGAGATAGGATAGATACTCGTTCATCTGAATCATCTCTTTTACGAGTGATATACTGCTTACTAGTTAATTTCTTTATTACAGGAGTCAAAGTTCCTGAATCCAAACACAAGATCTTTCCTAATTCCTTCATGGTGATTTGTTTTCTCTCCCATAAAACAAGTAAAACAAGATACTGCGTATAAGTAAGATCCAGTGGCCTCAACAAGGGCGTATAGTAACGAGTAATTTCTTTAGAGGTGGCATATAAAGGAAAGCATAATTGATTTTTTAGTAATAACTCCTCCAAATAGACCACCTCCTAATGTGCTACTTTATAGCATACTTGTTTTTTCTAAAAAAATCTAGTTCTCTACGGCTGTCAAAGTAACTTCGATATTGCCAGCTGTTGCTTTTGAATAAGGACAAACTTTATGTGCAGCTTCTAGTAATTCTTGTGTTTCTTCGATTGATAAACCTTCAACTGAACCTTCGATCTCAACGCCTAACACAAAACTCATTTCACTTTCTGCATATAGAGACACTTGAGCGCTGATTGTTGATGCACCGTCAATATTTTTTTGTGTTTTGATCAAGTCTAATGCGCTATTGAAACATGCACTAAAGCCAGCGGCAAACAATTGTTCCGGATTTGTTGCATCTTCTACACGTTTACCTGGAGCTGCAATGTTAAGCTCGAATGAGTGATCTGGACTGTGTACTTCCCCAGAACGTCCGCCAGTATTGATCATTTTTGTTGAATACATTTTTTTCATTAAAAATCACTCCTCTTTTTATATTTGATGCAATTAAATTGTACACAATTTAATTAGGTAGAGCAACTAACTTGCTTTGAAAAAAAGTCTACTCCTGGTTTATGAATAAAAACTAAGAGTAGACTTTTTTATAGGAATAGGTCCGTTCATTTTAATTGTGACATCATTCGATCGGATGGTACGTAAATCCACTACCCATGACTTCTGCTACACTATTGACGATGACAAAAGCATTCGGATCGATTTCTTCAATTATCGGTTTGACTTTAGAAAATTCTTGGTCAGTTACAACCATCAACAACACTTCTTTTGATAGATTACTATAACCGCCTCTAGCTTCTAGGATCGTGAACCCACGTCCAATCTCCTGACTTAAACGTGTATGGATTTCTAAAAGATGATTCTCGCTTAGAACCATGATCGATTTTTGACGATTTGTTCCTGTTTCAATGTAATTCATCACGATGGATGTAATTACGATAGACAGAATCGCATAGAGAAATTCATCAAATCCAAAAACAAATAAGGTTAAGGAAACAACGACAGCATCGGTCATCAAAAGTCCAATGGAAGTACTTAAATTGAAGTATTTTTTGAAGATAAGGGGAGGAATCGTGGTACCGCCACTAGATGAATTATTTTTGTATAAGATAGCTACACCCAAAGCAAAGATCGCACTACCGAAAATGACTGATAAGAGACGATCAGGCGTGATCATATACTCTGGGACGATCTCAATGATCGCTGGGAAGACTAAACTACCAAATAATACTTTAAAGAAAGGTTTCTTGCCTAAAAAAATCAAGGCCAAAATCAACATGATGATATTCAAAACTAGTATAACTGTTGCTCGGTTCAAACCTAAAGCTGACTCAAGTAAAATACCAAGTCCACTTACGCCACCAGCTGCAATGTGATGCGGACCTAAAAACATGTTGATACTGATAGCTAAAATAGTTAAAGCAAATACTATTTTAATGTATGTCCAAATTATATTTCTACCGTGTTTCATTTATCCACTTCCTACTATACATTTATTTCCAACTATTCTCATTATACATTAATTTTGTATAAAAGTTAACAAAGTTGAAAAAGAAAGTTAGATAAACCTAAATTTATAATGAATCGTTCAAAGCTAAAATGGTTGAAATATTGGACACCAATCAATAAAAACAATTATGAAATGGAACAAAGCGTGTATTTTTTGATTTATGCTGACTCGTTATTTATAGAAACTATTTACAAAAGCTAATTGACCATCAAGGTGCATTGCCCTGTAGCGATTTTTAAATCATTATCTAAATAAATCGTTGCCTGCCAAAAATGAATATTTTTCCCGATTTTTTCAGGTTGTGCAACCACTCTCAAGTTACCTGTAGAGGCTTTATTCAAATGTTGGACTTGCAGATCGATACCTACAGCAAAGTGGGGGGCTTGTAAATATTCGTTAGCCCCAATGCTACAAGCCGTTTCGATCAATACAGCATTGATTCCTCCATGCAAATAGCCATAAGGTTGGTGATGCTTTTCGTCAATTGCTAAAGTCAATTGGACTTCTTTAGGTGAAACAATACACGTTTCAATCCCTAGATGATCTAATAAATTCATCCTGTTACTCCTTATTTCTTATTCTTTATTGCTACTGTCATAATTAAACTCTATTTTTATCATTCAAACACTGTTTGCGAACTATTAGGGTATTCAATTAAAAATTTTTTACTGATGAATGGAAGAACTGTCAGTTAAAATTTAATCATTTAGTTTGAATGAAACACTTGTTCTAAATCTTTTACCAGAAAAAATGCCAAAGTTCATAAAAACAAATAATGGTCTGCTTTTTTTAGTTTTTTCATTAATTTCCGGATTTCTTTTATTTCATTAGGCGTATAGCCACCAATTATCCCTTTAACCAATGCTTTTTCTTTTTCTACTCCTGCCTTTTTATGATGAAGTCTTTTTTCAAAATCAACTATTTCTTTTGAAAATTTATTTTTTTTAGGCAATCAGAAAAAAAACACCCCCTAAATATACGGTTATATAACAATTATATTATTATTATTCTAAAATTGTAACCGTTCGTTTAAAAAGGGGGAGAGGGATTTAGCTGATATTTTTATTTTGTTCTTTTTGCCTTTTACTGGTAATTACTTTATGTAAATTTTCAAAGGCCTCGAATCCATATTCTTCTACGAATTCATCAATTTCTTTGAGAAGTTCTTCATTATCAAGCTTTGTTTCTAACTGTTGTTCTTCTAATTTTTTTCCTGCAAAAGAGATTACTGACTGTTGTCTTTCGCTATTAAGTTTTTCAAAGATAGAGAGTAGACGACGAGAATTTTCTTCCTCACCTTCAATAATATAACCTTTTGTCACATGAAATAACTCAGCAATTTTTTGAATAGCACCCATACGAGGTGTTTTTAATCCAGTTTCCCAATTAGAAATAGTTTGCTTGCTAACACCGACTTTTATTGCCAATTCTTCTTGCGTCATTTGTTGTTTATGCCTTAGTTCACTAATCTTCTGTCCAATAATATTTTTATCCATAATAATCCTCCGAGTTCTTACTCCAATAATATACCAGAAACTGGTCTAAATCAACATTAAGTTATACATAGTTATATAAAATTATTTACTATAACTTTAAGTTATATTAAAATATATAAATAGGAGGTGTTTTATATGTTGCAAATATCTTTGAAAGCAGCAAGAGTAAATTCAGATTTGAATCAGACTGAAGTAATTGACATTCTGCAAAATAGTTATGGTCTAAATCTTACTAAGGAACAGCTTGCTGAGTACGAGGATGATGCCACTGATGTGCCGATTTCTTTAGCAAAGAAATTTTCGGAAATTTATGGTATTTCCGATGACTATATATTTTTCGGTAACAAATCAACTTTAAGTTATATTTCGCGTGGATTAAACCAAAATAATCTTTAGTGATTCATGTGATAAACATCAAGATAACCACTTAAAATTGATGAACAGCATATGACCTATTATTTGATGTGACGAATAAAATCATTTAAACCAAACGATGGTCTTTCAACATTTTAGCGTCCTTGTAATAGGTACTAATATAAACAGACACATTTAATTTTTATTAAGGAGTGAGTAAGAATGCCATTGAACTGTCGGTCTAGAAAAAAAGAAAAAACTCGGACATACAAATCTTCGGTTTATCCAACCAGATTCTGAAGGAATAGAAGCAGTAATGAGGTAATTGAAGGGAAAACCACGTTGGAAAAGAAATAAAATGAAAACTCTGTGCAATTTAGTTTGTGGTTTGACTAGTAGAAGCCAAATACTTTATATCAGTAGATCTAAAAGATGAATTTTTAAAGGAGTGATTTTTTGTGATGTACCCCAAAAGAATAGATATGAAACAAACAAGATATAATGTGAGAGAAGTTTTAAAAAATTTTCGTAAACTTGATCGGCTGGTAGGACGTGTCACAGTCGACATTCAATCTCCTCATAGAATCAATAGCTTAAAAGCAACTCTTTCTGATCAATCTTCAGAAAGGGCATCTATGCAAATGATAGCGATTGAAGCAGAAAGGAATGCAATCTTAAATGCTTTGATGGTTTTGAGTCTAACGAATCGAATGATCCTTTATTATTCTTATTTTGTTCCTGAAAGTTTTTCGAATTATAAGATTAGTCTTGAAATCGGTTATTCCGAAAGAACGATTCAGAGAAAAAAAGCAGAAGCATTGATTGAATTCGCTGAAGCATATAAGACTGGAAAACTGATTGCGTATAAATAATTTGGCGTTTTTTTGGCAGATGATTGGCGGTTCCCATCTCTTCTTTGATGCTAGTATGAATGTAAGCTTAGGAAATGGCAGAAAATAATAAGTATTTGTTTTTCTATGTAATAACAGGTGATAGATAGGTGTATCTACATTTTCAAGATGAACATGGCACATATAGTGGAATAAAGAAAATAGAGCAATCAACTTAAGTCACTATATGAAACGAAAGAAGAATCAAATGATGAAAGATACAAATACTCTCACAGAAACAAAAACGTCAAAGATAACGGAGGTAGAGAATGACGGAAGTATCAATTGGTGAATGGATGGCTGTCATAACACTTGGTGGAACGTTGATTGTAGGCGTAGCAAAATTCTATGCAATGTTTACAAAGCTCGATCATACATTGGGGAAATTAGAGAATACTATTGTTCGAGTAGAAAAAAGCCAAATCGAGTATGGCAATCGTCTCTCAATTATTGAAGAACAAATCAAATCTATTTTCAAACAAATTGGAAAGGAGGTGAAGTAGGTTGACCGAAATCTTAACGATTTCAAGTATTATCACACCACTGGTCGTCGGTGTGACAGAACTGGTGAAAGGACAAATAGGACGCAGTAAACTTTTGCCTATCAGCAACGTGGTTACTGGAATTTTGCTTAGTGGGCTGTATTCCTTCTCATTCGTTCCACAGGATCTCATTCTTTATTTATGGGCAGGAGCGATTGCTGGTTTGGCCGCAGGTGGATTATTTGATTTAGGAGATCATGTAATGAAGTTACAGGAGTCTAATAAAAGCAATTGATCGTCCAAGTTTCTTTTACCAGTAAAGGAGGTGAGGAAGATAAGACTGGAGGATCTACGAGGAGATGGACGTATTTTAGGACCGACCAATGCCAAAAGAAAGGCATCAGAAATAACTAAAATTGCGCGTCATCATTCGGCAACAACCACAGGAGATGTATGGGCGTTTCAAAACTATTGGAAGAACACATTGGGGTGGGGAACTGGTGGCTATCATGAGATTATCCTAAGAGATGGCACGGTACAATGGTGTTACTTTGATGAAGATATCACAAATGGTGTGGGGGGACATAACATACCAACCTACCATATTTGTCTTGTTGGAAATGGCTCGTTCACTAAAGAACAGGAAAAAGCATTTGACACGCGAGCAAAAGCGGCGATGCAACGTTTTGACCTATCAGTGAAGGATGTTTTGGGGCACAATGAGTTCATTGGACACTCTTCGACTATCTGTCCGGGTATTAACATGAGGATGATTCGTGATCGCTTAGGTGATGCTGAGGACTTGACACATGATGAAATCATTTTAGCTAGTCCACCCAAGGTAGTCGGAAACTATCGAGGAAAATTAGAAATATTTAATGAGCTATCTTTAGGTATATTTCGGATAGCAGGATGGTTAATACCCCAAAATGGAGCAGCCTTTTTGGATCTAGGCTATGTTTTTTGGATAGATGCCGATAATCCCTCTGTAGAAATTGGTCGTTGTCGGTCAGCAGGCATTATACGAGACGATGTGAATGTTGCTTACGGCTTACCAACTGGTTTACGGTTTGGTTTGGACGGCACACTTGACATTCAAAAACATGCAGGAAAAAAAGTATTTCCGATGTTAAGACGGACGAATGAACCAAACGGAAATATGATCAGTGGACAAACAGTTGATGTTTCTTTTCCAGAATATACTTTGACCATTCCTAAACGATAATAAAGTTTGTTTCATTGTTCATATTATAATCAAACAAAAACAATACAACAATAAATAAAATATCAAAATTTAATGAGAAAATGATTTTGTAAAATAATAAAATCAGAGAAAGGAAGATTATTATGACAATCAAAATTGAGGATTTACGAGGAGATTCACGGATTTTAGGACCAACTAATGCGAAACGAGACGTTTCAGTGGTCAAAAACATTGCACGTCATCATTCAGCAACTGAAACAGGAGATGTTTTTATCTTTCAACAATATTGGAATGGAGAACTAGGCTGGGGAACTGGCGGTTATCATGAGATTATCTTACGTGACGGAACTGTACAATGGTGCTACTTTGATGAAGATGTAACTAATGGTGTTGGTGGGCACAATACACCAACCTATCATATCTGTTTAGTAGGAAATGGTTCATTTACGGAAGCTCAAGAAGAAGCTTTCAATCAGCGTGCGAAAGCCGCAATGGAACGATTTGGTTTATCCGTTGAAAACGTCTTAGGTCATAATGAGTTTAGTGGACATGCGTCAAATATTTGTCCAGGGACAAATATGGATGCTGTCAGAGATATCCTTAATGGTGGGGATGGCAACGTTCCAGAACCGGACTATATCATGCATGATTGGAATAAAGAAATGGTCGTAGCAGCAGATGTTTTAAATGTACGCCAAGAGCCAAACACACGATCAGCAATCTTACGTCAATTAACTAGAAGTCAAGTTTTCCATTCTGCACGAGTGACGATCAACGGGGAGTTAGTGAATGGTATCAGACACTGGTATGAAGTGGATGGTAACGGCTGGGTTTCAGGATCATTAGTAGCAGAAGCATCTTCTGATAATGAATGGATTGAAAGAAAAGGCGAGGTGACTGTCGCTATTTCAGGAGGGATCAACTTACGAGGACCTTCAAGTGACAATGTAACCAATCCAACTAGTCTACCAATACTACGTCGCGTGGATCTGGGGGAAACGTTCGAATATGACAAAATACTCGTACAAAAGAATGGCCATGCCTTTGTAAGACAGTCAATTAGTGAAGGTTATACTTGGTTGGCTATTGGTTCAACTGCTAATGGAATCGTTACTTCATACTGGGTTACTGGCATTGAAATCTAATTGCTATAATTAATAATTACGCACAGTTTTGAGAAAAGCCGAAAACTAACAGAAACAAGTAAAAAAACGAGAATTTGAAAATAAATTTTCGTTTTTTTACTTGTTTTCGAAAGATTTGCCTTTGAAACTACATCGATAACCACTATTTCTCTTATTCAAGTATAGTGAGAGTTAAGGGAAGCTCGAACATACTCTAATGGACCTCGAGTCCGTGTAAAGAAAAGTCGAATCGGAATGAATGAGTGAAAGATGTTCAATCAAATAATAAAGGAGAAGTCGCATGACCTTTATTTTTGCTTTTGACGTATCTAAAGGTAAAAGTTACAAAGTACTTTACCATAATCAACAATGTCTAACAGAAGGGAAAGTCTGTCATAATCAAGAAGAGTTCCGCCAGTTACTTGAAGAAATCACCGTACTGCCAGAAACGCCTGAAATTATTTTTGAAGCAACCGGTGTCTCCTCTCGTCCATTAGAAAAATTCTGTCAAAATAACCGGTTAGCCTATTGTCTATTAAACTTTTTGGAGAGAGATATTAGCCCTCTCATATCACCTGAAACTGAATAAGCGGTGAGAACAGAATCAACCTCTTCATTATTTATATAAAAGAGCTGTACTGCTGTGAAAGTATGTCTATCTAGGAAATAGCGACTAAAATAGTAAACGAAATAGAGGATTTTGAAAACATTCATTTGCTTGCGTAGCAATTGTTTATTATGAGTGTGAATGGTAAAAGCAAAAAAATTACGTATTAGGTATATGCTAGATTATGAATATAGCCAGGGACTAATAAGAGAAGATATTTGAAGTAATCAATTACAATGAAAAATAGAAACAATAAATTCACTGAAAAAATCTAAAATCATTTATTTGAAAGTTAGATTATAAAGCTTTTCTTGCGCTTAACTCATTCAATATTCTTTGTACAGTAATTTATAAAGAAATTATCATTAAATGCTTAAAACTTGTGTATAATAAATTTAATGAATTTTAGGAGGAGATAGAAATGAGAGAATGGAAAACGATCAAGGAATACGACGAAATCTTATTTGAACAATATGGGAAGATTGCTAAGATAACAATCAATCGTCCGGAGGTCCATAATGCTTTTACACCAAAAACAGTCTTTGAGATGATCGAAGCTTTTACAATCAGTCGTGATCGTCAAGATATCGGTGTTATCATTTTGACAGGGGCTGGTGACAAAGCATTTTGTTCAGGTGGCGATCAGAAAGTTCGAGGAAATGGTGGGTATGTTGGTGAAGACCAAATTCCGCGTCTGAATGTACTAGATTTGCAACGATTGATCCGAGTCATTCCTAAGCCAGTGATTGCGATGGTAAAAGGTTGGTCGATCGGTGGTGGAAATGTCTTACAACTTGTGTGTGATATCACAATCGCAGCCGAAAATGCGAAATTCGGTCAAACAGGGCCTAACGTTGGGAGCTTCGATGGTGGCTATGGTTCGGGTTACTTGGCTCGTGTCGTAGGGCATAAAAAAGCGAAAGAAGTTTGGTTCATGACGAAGCAGTATAGTGCTGAAGAAGCGTTGGCAATGAATTGGATCAATACGGTCGTACCGCTCGAACAAGTAGAGGATGTGACGATCGAGTGGGCAGAAGAGATGTTGAAGAAAAGCCCACTAGCTCTACGAATGATCAAAGCGGCAATGAACGCAGATACAGATGGCTTAGCAGGTATCCAACAATTGGCAGGGGATGCGACGCTTTTATATTACACCATGGATGAAGCACAAGAAGGACGCGACGCATTTAAAGAAAAAAGAGAACCTGATTTTGACCAATTTCCTAAGTTCCCTTAAACCTCAACCTAATAGCTGGTTGCAAAAACAAGCAATGCTTCATCCAGATGCACCAGCCTGTCAGTGGAACGATCATCATTTGTCTTTTCGCGAGCTGACTTCACACGTTCAAAGTTTTGCAGAGTATTATCATCGAATATTACCCAAAGCGAGTGAACGAGTTGCCTTGTATTGTGAAAATGATTTAGATGCCTATTTATCGATCTTGGCATTATGGGAGTTAGGAAAAGAAATCCAGTTTGTCAATACACGCTTGACGACGAATGAGATCAGTGAACAGATGGCAGATGCTGGGACATCCACTCTTATTTCTGCCAATAAATTAGCAGTCAACGAGCGCATCACTTGGTTTTCATTTCCCGATCCTTCGGAATTACACGTCCTACAGCCGAAGGATTGGTTTGATGAAGGGTACGGAGAAAAGGCAATTGCGTCAATCATGTATACGTCTGGAACGACAGGTAAACCGAAAGGCGTACCGCAAACATTTGCCAATCACTATGCGAGTAGCCAAGCGACTGCGCTAAGTTTAGAAGTAGATCGTTCAGATAGCTGGATCTGCTGTGTGCCACTCTATCACATTAGTGGCTTGTCTATTTTATTACGCTCACTTGCTTTAGGCATCCAAGTGATTCTGTTGCAGGGATTCTCTCCTCAACAAGTCCATCAACTTTTAGCAAATGGAAGTGGCAACTATATTTCTTTGGTCAGCAAAATGTTGAAAGACCTTGAACCATTGATCCCAGAAAGTGGTTATGCTCCCTCATTCAAAAAAGTATTATTAGGGGGAGGGCCGGGAGAAGGACGAGTCATGCAAGCATGTATGGAAAAACAGGTGCCTGTGATGCTTTCTTATGGCATGACAGAAACCTGTTCACAGATCGTCGCCCTTTCTCCGGAGTCATTCGAAGCAAAAAACGGTTCTTCTGGTAAAGCTTTGTCTGAGGTATCGATCCGTATTCAAAAAGATAAGAAGTCAGATCAAATGGGAGAGATTTTAGTCAAAGGACCATCGATCATCGACCACTATTTGAATTGCGTCAATCCGAATTCTTGGACAGAGGATGGTTGGTTTCACACTGGCGATTGGGGATACCTTGATGAAGAGGATTATCTTTATATTGTCAGTCGCATGAGTGAACGCATCATTTCGGGGGGAGAGAATATTTTCCCAGTTGAAATCGAGCGAGTACTTTTAACTTGCAATAAAATTGCGGAGGTCGCTGTCGTAGGGGCTTGGGATAAAACATGGGGGCAAACACCTGTTGCTTATGTGCGATTAGATGAACCACTTACTGATAGAGAAATCACTGATCTACTAGCGCCATTAGCACGTTACAAGCATCCAACTAAAATCTACTGTGTCTCGGAAATTCCTAAAACGGCGACTGGAAAACCAATCAAACGTCTTTTAATGACAGAAGAAAGAGTGAATTACATTGAATATCAAATTAGATAGCTCAATCGATGATCAGCTTTTAAAAAATCATCTTTATTTTACTTATAGCTACGAGCTTGGTGAACAAACGGTAAAAAAACTCTTGCCTCTTGTCCCATCTAAAGGAGATCGCTTTTATTGGTGTCCTCCTGATGAGGATTGTGAGCTATTAGGAATAGGAGAAAATTTATTTGATGGACAACAGGATGATATGCCTAGTGCTATCAAAGGATTTTCTCTTGAGTTTTCTAAAAGTTTTTTAAACGTATCAAGCCAGAAGGGGGGACCTTTGCTTTTTGGAGGCTTTCCCTTTGATCCAAACAACTTAAAAGAAAAGATTTGGAGTGAGGTTGAATCTGGCTATTTCATTCTACCAAGTATTCTTTTCAAGCGAATAGGTTCAAAGACTCAAGTTGTTTTGACAATCAGAAAAGAAGCTGCAACAACCAGGAGTCTTTTAAAAGATTTTTCGTATTTAGATAGTCTTGTGAGTGAATTGTTAGAAGGCAAAGAACAAGAACAATCAGTAAATGTTCTTGTGTCGTCCGAAGAGCTGGCAGTTCCAACTTTTCTACACAATGTAGATGATGCGCGCAAGGAAATCATACACAAAGCTACTTCGCTTAAAAAGGTCGTCTTAGCAAGACAATTGGCAATACACGGATCTTTCCAGTCGATCACTCAAATTCTTCATCGTTTAGCTGAACAACAACCACAGACTTATTTATTTCTTTTAGCATCGAATCAACTTGCTTTCATTGGTGCAACTCCAGAACGATTGATTCAAGGAACGAAAAGTCATTTTATGACTGCTGGGATAGCAGGTTCGGCACCTAGAGGATCTACTATGCAGGAAGACGATGAAATCGGCAAAGAACTTTTAAAAGACTCTAAAAATACACAAGAGCACGGAATTGTTGCGCAACGATTAGAGGATCAATTAGCAAATATTGTCGCAGGGGATGTCGCTGTTTCTTCCCGTCGGTTATTGAAAAACCGTGATATTCAACATTTAGCGATGACTTTCTCTGGAGAACGTAAACAGGGAGTCTCATTGATCGATGCGGTTGAACTGATCCATCCTTCACCGGCTTTAGGTGGTGAACCTCAAAGATTAGCGTTGCAATGGATCAAAGATCATGAACCTTTCGGTAGAGGGTTATACGGGGCACCAATCGGGTGGGTGGACCCGATCGAGGATGTCGGTGAGTTTGCTGTAGGCATCCGCTCAGGCATCTTGACTGAAACCGAAGGAATATTATATGCAGGTTGTGGCATTGTTGCGGATTCTGATCCTGAGGCAGAACGCCAAGAAACATTGCTGAAATTCCAACCAATGCTTAGAGGAGTGAAAGGATGACGAGACAACAAGAGATGACCGCTTATTTATTGGCATTCATCAAAGGAATGAAAGAAGGCGGGCTTAAAAATGTCGTGATCAGTCCTGGTTCACGATCGACCCCACTTGCCTTGTTACTTCATAGAGACCCAGAGATCAATACAACAGTCAATGTTGATGAGCGATCGGCGGCATTCTTTGCATTAGGTATGGCAAAAGCATTGAAACAACCAGTCGGGGTTCTTTGTACGTCTGGTACTGCCGCAGCGAACTTCTTTCCAGCGGTTTGTGAAGCAAAAGCAACAAACATTCCTTTACTATTGCTAACAGCAGATCGTCCACCAGAAGCACGTGGCGTTGGTTCGCCACAAACGATGGACCAACAAAAGTTATTTGGTTCGCATATCAAAAAGTTTATTGAATTAGCACTTCCTGAAGCCAGTTCGGAAATGATACGGTATAGCTACTGGCATGGTGCCAATAGTGCCTATGAAGCAACACGCGTGCCTGCTGGCCCTATTCAGATCAATTTGCCTTTTAGAGAGCCATTATTGCCTGATTTAACTTTTTCTCTTGATGGATCTTTTCATCCAAAAAAACTGGTTACTCAAATTGTGTCGAAGCAAGTACCGGAGCTTGTTCCTTGGCTATCAAAAAAAGGGTTGATGATCGTCGGTAAAGAATTGACACCTGATGAGGCAAAAGCGTTACTTACTTTAGCAACAGCTTTACAATGGCCAATCATTGGCGATCCATTGGCAAATCTAGGTGCTTGTCAACAAATGAGCGATGTCTATCTTCCGCACGCAGATTTGATTTTTTCTGGACCGGTTCCTGAAACTCCTGAAGTCATTTGGCAATTTGGTAATCTTCCTGTAGCTAAAAATGTGATGCTTTATTTAAAAAAACATCACGAAACTATTTCTGACTATGTCTTGATCGATGAGGAAGAATGGCGTGATCCATTACATTTAGGAACAAGTTTTATCCAAATCGGTGTACTTGATTTCTGTAAACTAGTATCGGAAACTTTGGATGCAATACCTACGCCACCCCCTGACGAATGGTTGGTGCAATGGAAAAGAGCTTATCAAAAAGCGAGAGAAGTTATCACTAAAGAATTGTCTATCGATGAATGGAGCGAAAGCAATGCTAGTTGCCAGTTATTGCAAGCGATAAAATCAGAGGAAGCTTTATTTTTGGCAAATAGTAACGCGATCCGCTTTGTTGATCGTTTTGCTTCGCCTACTACAGAGTCATTTCCGATCTATGGGAATCGAGGGATCAACGGGATCGACGGGTTGATTTCTACAGCGGCAGGAATCGCTTTGGTAAGGAACAAGCGGATGTTTGTCTTGATCGGCGATCTTGCGCTGTTTCATGACATGAACGCGTTGGAGCTAATTCGACGTTATCACTTACCTGTTACTTTAGTCGTATTGAACAACAATGGTGGTGGAATTTTTTCTTTTCTTCCACAAAATCAACTTTCAGAGACTGATTTTGAATCATTGTTTGGTACACCACTTGATTTAGAATTAGAGAAAGTAGCAGATTTATATAATGGTCATTATATACAACCACCTTCAAGTAAAGAGTTTGAGCAAGCGATTGAAAAAAGCCGGAATCAAGGGGATTGGACAATGATTGAAATCAGAGGGCAACAACAAGAACCTGTCCAATTATGGGAGCAGATGAAGCGTCGTTATCAGGAGGAAATAGACTGATGCCAGTTAAGACTGTACGTGGGGTGGCTTACCATTACCGTTGGTTACACCAAACTGATCCAAAACAGCCAACGGTTATTTGTTTGCATGGCTTTACCGGTAGTACACAAACGTTTATGTTTGAGAATCCTCAGTTTAATTACTTAGCCATTGATTTGATCGGTCATGGAAAAACAGCGGTTTACCTTCATCCTTACCGTTACCAACTTACGTCATTGGTAGCTGATTTGGCGAGTTTAGTCTCATTATTAAAAATTCCTTCTTTTTATGTATTAGGCTACTCGATGGGGGCTCGAGTAGCACTTGCTTGGGCGCTCGAACGGCCACAAGGGATCAAAGGCCTCATTTTAGAAGGTGGAACTGCAGGAATTGCAGATGAACAGCAACGAAACCATCGTAAAAAAGCTGATCGAAAACTTGCTTTACGTTTATTGAGAGAGCCTTTGAGTGATTTTGTTGATGATTGGGAGAAGTTGCCACTATTCGCTTCACAACAGGCGTTATCCTTGGAACAAAAAAGCAGAGTAAGAAACGAGCGCCTTGCTCAAAATAAGCTAGGTTTAGCATTAAGTCTTTACTATATGGGAACTGGCGCGCAAAAAAATTATTGGCCAGATTTAGCGAGTATCGAATGCCCACTATTGTATCTTGTTGGTCAAAAGGATGAGAAGTTCCAAAAGATCGGTAAACAAATAACAAACATTAAAGAGATTTTTCGTTGCCAGATCCTTACGGAATGCGGGCACTGTTGTCACATCGAGCAACCTAGGCTATTTGAGACAACTGTCACTACTTGGATCAGTGAAATGGAAAGGGAGTGGACGCCATCAAAATAGTCAACATCCAACAGTACTGTTTGCGATTCCCCTTAGTGACACCTTTCAGAACGAGTTATGGTCGATTGGATACAAAGGCTTTTGATTTGTTGATCGTGGAAGATGAGTTAGGGAATCAGGGGATCGGCGAGTTAGTCGCTTTTGAACGTGCAGATTACATCGAAGAAACGATTGATATGAGTCGATCGGTATTACAAAAAGAGCTGATTCCTTGTTTATTCGAACTTGACTTCTCACATCCAGAAGAAATTTGGTCAGCTTTCAAATATACGCAAGGGAATTTTATGGCAAAATCAGCGGTCGAAACAGCGGTTTGGGATCTTTATGCTCGTCGAATAGGGCGCCCATTACAAAAGTTGTTTTCCGCCGAACGATCAGCGATTCCCGTAGGTGTCAGTATTGGTGTCCATGACAACCCGATAGATTTACTTGCGACTGCAAAAACTTATGTTGATCAAGGATACCAACGAATCAAGTTGAAAATCACTCCTGGCAATGACTTAGTGCCACTGCAAGTGTTGCGTGAACAATATCCAGAGATCCAATTGATGGCTGATGCGAATTCTGCTTATACGATCAGCGATCTGCCGTTATTCAAGAAAATGGATGCCTTGAAGCTTGCGATGATCGAACAACCTTTTCACCCTCGTGACTATGTTGACCATGCCATACTTCAAAAGGAAATCAAAACAGCAGTTTGTCTTGATGAGAATATTCGAACACTGGAAGACGTAAAAACAGCTCATGCACTGGGAAGTTGTCGAGCAATCAATTTAAAGATTCCCAGAGTCGGAGGAATCACTGAGGCTTTAAGAATCGTCGATTTTTGTCAGGAAAATGACTTGCTCGTTTGGTTAGGTGGGATGTTTGAATCCGGAGTCGGTCGAGCGATGAATCTGCATTTTGCAAGTCAAGATTGCTTTACTTTTCCAGGAGACTTGTCTGCTTTTGATCGCTATTTCTATGATGATATTGTCGAACCCAAAGCACGAATCACAAATGGACATTTGAGGATTCCTGGTCAATCAGGGATTGGTGTCACATGGCAAGAAGAGCAGTTGTTAAAGTATGCATATGATCAGAAAACCTATGTAAATAAATAGCGTCAAGAAGATGAATCACGCATGTTTTGTAAACAGTGTGCCATTCATCTTTTTTTTTGCTAAAAATCTTGTTACCGATAACAACAATGTAAGCGTTGTCTTTAAGTTGGTTATCTTTTATAGTTGTTTTTGTTAACTGAAAGACAAGGGAGGACTGAAATGAATACTGCAGCAATTTATCATCGACCTGAAAGTGAATTTGCTTATTTATACAGTGATACAACGATGCGGATTCGCTTACGTACAAGTAAAGATGATGTCAAACAAGTTTCTGTGATCAGCGGAGATCCATATACGATTTTCTCAGAAAATTGGTATTTAAAAGAACAACCAATGAAAAAAGGATTAAGTACACTTCTTCATGATTACTGGGAAATCGAGTTGACGAGTGATACTAGACGATTGCAATACGGTTTTCACATCGTGGGAATTGATGGGATGGATTGTTTTTACGGAGACCAAGGAATATTCCCTTATCAAGAAGAAACATTGGCGAATGCAAACTATTATTTCCGTATGCCATATTTTCAACAAATCGATCGCTTCAAAGTACCTGAATGGGCAAAACAAACGATTTGGTATCAAATATTTCCTGAACGCTTTGCGAATGGTGATCCAACAAATGATCCTAAAGGTACGTTGTCTTGGGGAAGTAAAGACCCGGATCGAGAAGATTTCTTTGGCGGAGATCTTCAAGGGGTGATCGATCATCTCGATTACCTAGCTGATTTAGGGATCACAGGGATTTATTTCTGTCCTGTTTTTGAAGCAACCTCGAATCACAAATATGACACGATCGATTACTATGCGGTCGATCCACAATTTGGTGATAAAGAGTTATTGAAAGAGTTAATCACAAAAGCGCATGATAAAGGAATCCGAATCATGCTGGATGCCGTGTTCAATCATATGGGGAGTCATGCACCACAATGGCAAGATGTGATCGAAAATGGCGAGAAATCCCGCTACAAAGACTGGTTCCACATCCATTCATTTCCAGTGGATGCCTATCAAATGACAGATGTTCCTGAAACAGCCGAAAATCTGGCATATGATACGTTTGCTTTTACGCCATTTATGCCTAAGCTCAATACAGCAAATCAAGAAGTACAAGATTATTTATTAGATATTGCCACGTATTGGGTCAAGGAATTTGATATCGATGGGTGGCGGTTAGATGTAGCAAATGAAGTGGATCATCATTTTTGGAAGAAATTCAGAGAAGCGGTCACTACGATCAAACCTGATATTTATATTTTAGGCGAAATCTGGCATTCTTCTCAAGCTTGGTTACAGGGCGATGAATTCCATGCGGTGATGAACTACGCCTTTATGGATTCGATCAAAGACTATTTCGTCCATAAAAAAATCACACCCACTCAAATGGTCAGTGGCATGAATCATCAGCAAATGCTTTATCGTGATCAAGTCAATGAAGGGACATTCAATTTATTGGATTCTCATGATACAGCCAGAATCTTGACTTTGTGTAAAGAGGACAAGGAACTGATGAAATCAGTGTTAGCTTTCATGTTCTTACAAAAAGGGGCGCCTTGTATCTACTACGGAACAGAAATCGGCATGACAGGTCATGATGATCCTGACTGTCGAAAATGTATGGTCTGGGAAAAGGACCAGCAAGATCTTGAATTGAAGGGGTTCGTCAAAGAATTGATCTGTGTGCGTAAACAAGTGCAACAAGTGTTGATTGAAGGGGATCTGACTTGGCGATTGGTTGACGACAAAAACGAACAAATTCACTTGACTCGTCATCTCGATCAGCAAACCATTCATGCTTATTTCAATCAAGGAACAGAATCGTATTTGGTCGATTTAGAAAATGATGTTTTGTTCAGCCAAAATTGTGACATCTTAAAAGACGGCAAAGCTGAAGTCCAAACGAATGGATTTTTGATCCTTTGTTAAGTTGTTATCGGTAACATAGAGAAAGCGTTTGCAAATCGAGCTTTTGTAAACATATAATCAAATTGTAAGAGGAATAGAATAGAATCGGAGGAAAAAAAATGAGTAAACAGTTGCTAAAAAAATTCGGGTTAGGCGCATTATCTTTAGGGTTTATCGGGGGACTTGCTGCCTGTGGTAATGGTGGTTCATCAACTGCAGCAAATGAAGAAGATGGAAAAACATTAACGATTTCTGTCGATTCTGGTTACAAAGATTATGTCAATGAGATTAAAACAAAATTTGAAGAAGACAATGACGTTAAAATCAAGTTAGTCGAAAAAGACATGTTCGAACAATTGGAATCGCTTGCGTTGGACGGTCCCGCAGGAAAAGCACCAGATGTCATGATGGCAGCTTATGACCGGATCGGAGCATTAGGACAACAAGGGCATTTGGCAGAAGTGAAATTGGGGAACGAAGCAGATTACAATGATACGGATAAAGCTCAAGTAACGTATGAGGATAAAATCTATGGGGCACCGGCAGTTATCGAGACACTAGTTTTATACTATAACAAAGATCTAGTTGACACTGCACCGACAACTTTCAAAGATTTGGAAGCGTTAGCAAAAGATGAACGTTTCAATTTTGAATCTGAAGAAGGAACGAATACAGGATTTTTAGCAAAATGGACTGATTTTTATTATTCATATGGCTTGATTTCTGGTTACGGTGGCTATGTATTTGGTGAAGATGGAACAGACCCATCTGAAATTGGGTTAAACAATGCAGGAGCAGTAGAAGGAATCACTTATGCTACAGATTGGTTCCAAAATGTTTGGCCTAAAGGAATGCAAGATATCAAGAGTGCTGGCGACTTTGTCAACCAACAGTTCATGTCAAACAAGGCAGCAGCGATTATCGATGGCCCATGGCAAGCACAAACTTATCAAGAAAACAACATCAATTATGGCGTATCAAAAATCCCAACATTGAATAATGGTGAATCTTATCAACCATTTGGTGGAGGAAAAGGTTGGGTGGTAAGTAACTACTCTAAGAATAAAGAAGTGGTTCAAAAATGGTTAGATTATGTAACCAATACAGAAAATCAAGAAAAATTCTTTGAAATGGTCAACGAAGTACCAGCCAATCAAGCGGCTCGTGAAACAGCAAAAGGCACAAATGATGAATTGACGACTGCAGTTATTGAACAATATGAAACAGCACAAGCAATGCCAAATATTCCAGAGATGGCAGAAGTTTGGACAGGCGCAGAAAACTTGATGTTTGATGCTGGTTCAGGCAGAAAAACACCAAAAGAATCGGCTGACGACGCGGTGAAGACGATCAGCGAAGCAATTGAGCAAAAATATTAATTAGATCATCAAAAAGGTTGGAGCTGTGAAGGAAATTGCTTCTCAGCTCCATGTTTTACCTTTGATGAACGTGAGATGATTTTATAGAAAAGGCGCTTCAACATACAGCACCTGTTTTTAGTATCAAGAGGGGGGAACAACACCATGCAACAAGAAGATACAGCGGTCAATGTCAAAGGCACGATGTTACGTTCGATCATTCCAGGACTGGGTCAATTTGCAAATGGTCAAGTATTTAAAGGGGTCGTATTTTTAGCACTATTTATCGGATTTATCATCCAAATGGTTTTAGGTGGTTTTCAATCCTTAATAGGTTTAGTTACCTTAGGGAGTGTCCCAATGGAAGATCACTCATTATTTATGTTGATCCAAGGAACTTTGCAATTGATTGTGACAGCCTTGTTTTTATTTTTTTATTTCATCAATCTAGTAGATGCAAAACGTGTCGCAGTCATGAGAAAAGAAGGGAAAAAGATCAATCGAACAATGAAGGAAGTCATACATAATGTGGGTGATGAAGGCTTTCCTTATCTCTTGACGCTTCCAGCGTATCTATTGATGATTTTCACGATCATCTTTCCGGTTCTAGTGACATTATTTACAGCATTTACAAACTATGATTTCCAACACATCCCACCAGCAAGTTTGATCGACTGGGTGGGAGCAGAAAACTTCTTCAGTATTTTCTTTTTAAGTTCTTATCGAAATACATTTGTTGCCGTGTTCTCTTGGACCGTCATCTGGACGCTTTGTGCAACTACTTTACAAATCACGTTAGGCGTATTTACAGCAGTGATCGCGCACCAGAAATTTATCAAATTCAAACGTGTTTTTGGAATTATTTTCCTTTTACCATGGGCAGTCCCAGCATTTATCACGATCATGAGTTTTTCAAACATCTTTAACGATAGTGTGGGAGCGATCAACACGCAAGTTATTCCATTCTTGAATAATATCCCCTTTGTAGATATTGCCTCCGTTCCTTGGAAAACTGATCCGAACTGGACAAAAGTCGCAATCATCTTGATACAAGGCTGGTTAGGTTTTCCTTACATCTATGTGATGGTCACAGGGATCTTACAATCGATTTCTGAAGATCTTTACGAAGCAGCAAAAATCGACGGTGCGAATGCTTGGCAGCGCTTCTCAAGTATCACGTTGCCAGCAATCTTTCTTGTAGCAGCACCAACGTTTATCACACAGTATACAGGGAACTTCAATAACTTCTCCATGATCTACCTCTTCAATAATGGGGGACCGGGAAGTGTCGGTGGTGGTGCAGGATCAACGGATATCTTGATTTCGTGGATCTATAAATTGACCACGGGGACCTCGCCACAGTATTCGATGGCTTCTGCGATCACGCTGATCATTTCGATGATCGTCATTGCCGTTTCTCTGTTGGTATTCAAGAAAACTAATGCGTTCAAAATGGAGGACTAGTCATGAAAAAATTTAGTACGAGTGCTAAGTTCCAACGGAGACTTTCGCATTTCTTCACTTATGTGTTTTTGATCCTATTGTCGATCATTATCATCTATCCGTTATTGATCACAGCTAGTACTGCTTTCAAACCAGGCAATATTGCTGCTTTTAGTTTGGATTTCTCCGGTGATTGGACCTTAAATAATTTTTCTCGCTTATTCAATGAAACCTTGTATGGCACGTGGTATAAAAATACGTTGATCATTTCTGTTTTAACGATGGTCATTCAAGTAACTGTTGTGACACTTGCTGGTTATACGTATAGTCGTTATCGTTTCATCGGAAGAAAATCAAGTTTGATGTTCTTTCTAGTGATCCAGATGGTACCAACGATGGCAGCTTTGACCGCTTTTTATGTGATGGCCTTTCTATTAGGTGCATTGGATCGTTATTGGTTCCTGACAATGATCTATATCGGTGGGGGAATCCCAATGAACACTTGGCTGATGAAAGGATACTTCGATACAGTCCCAATCGATTTAGATGAATCAGCTAAATTGGATGGTGCAGGACACTTTAGGATTTTCTTGCAAATCGTCTTGCCATTAGTCAAACCAATGATCGCAGTCCAAGCGCTTTGGGCATTTATGGGACCATTTGGTGACTTCATGTTGGCACGTTTCCTACTTCGTACGCCTGAAAATCAAACAGTCGCAGTTGGATTACAAACCTTTATTTCTGATGTAACCAACCAACGCGTTTCTCTGTTTGCGGCGGGAGCAATCTTGATTGCTGTACCAATATGTTTATTGTTCTTCTTTTTACAAAAAAACTTTGTGACCGGACTGACATCAGGCGGGACCAAAGGTTAGGAGTCGTTTGCTATGGATAAATTCCCACTCAATTACTTTTCAAGCTTAAGAAGTCCAAAACAGTTGTTTTTAGGTAGAAAACAACTCACTTGGCCAAAATTTATCGTGATCTTTCTGTTTCTAATTTCTTTTATGGTCATGCCGATTACTTTATTTTATACGAATCAAGTCTCGGCGATCCCGATGGAACAATTCTTATCGGTGAATACGTTGATCGATCAGGAAGGGGTGGCACGCTTACGTGAACTACAACTTACGAACGGTCGCTTAACAGCTGACTCTGAGATCATCAGTGTAACAAACGATGTCATCATCGGAACAGCACTGACGCCAGAAGAAATGGCAGAAAGAGGAGCCGCAATCAATTTTGAAGAGACCAGCTGGACGATCCGTCAAGAAGAGGATGGACAAACACGAGAATACAATATGTCATATCCCTCCTCATTTGATTTTATGAGAATGACAAGTCCAAAAGAGTTTGAACAGTTTTTAGAGAATGAATTTTATGCGAGTAATCGACCGATGATCATTTTATCTTACAGTTTGACGTTAGGTATTTTATTGTTTATCATGACGGGCTTGATTTTGTTCGGCGCTGCCTTCTTTTTATGGCTAACAAGAAAAAGCAAATTCTCTTCTATAAAAAACTTT
This sequence comes from Enterococcus pernyi, assembly GCF_045371165.1. Classification (NCBI taxonomy): domain Bacteria; kingdom Bacillati; phylum Bacillota; class Bacilli; order Lactobacillales; family Enterococcaceae; genus Enterococcus; species Enterococcus pernyi. The sequence continues at coordinate 168,053 of NZ_JBIQDM010000003.1, read as the reverse complement.
AAAGAGAGCGCAAATTTGATGTTGAATGTTCTAGGTGTGAGTTCGATAATTGCTGGTTTTGTCGGTTTTATCCATTTTGATTTTGTCTTGATGATGGGCATCCAGTCGACCATAGCCGTTTTATTGTTACTATGGATTTTCGCTAAAACTGGCTTCAAAGATTCAAAAGCGATCCAAGTCTGATCGAATCAAAAAAATGAAGAATGTAAGAGGGAAAGCAGAAATGTCTTCCTCCTTACATTCTTTATTTTTGTGTTTCTGAAATTTTCAAAAAGCTTTTATTTATTGCCTGTAATCTGTTGATTCTTTGACGAAATAGGTATAACGTAATAGTGTAATTTTTGTTTTAGGAGGATCATTATGTTAGAAAAAACAATTTATCATCAACTATTTTCGCACTCTTTTTCACTTCCAGTAGAAGTCACGTATTGGGATGGAACGACGAAGCAGTATGGGGATACCGATAACCCTCCACAAATCAAAATCACGCTCAATGAAGAGATCCCAATCAAAGAGTTGACGAAAAATGCTTCTCTTTCTTTAGGGGAAGCTTATATGGATCATCGCATTGAAATCGAAGGGAATATCCAATCATTGATCAACGATGCTTATAGTCATACCGATAGTTTCTTGCGTAGCAAAGATTATCTGAAGTGGTTACCAAAAAAAGAGAAACACACAAAGCAGCAAAATAAAGCGGATATCCATGCTCATTATGACTTAGGCAATGATTTTTATCGCTTATGGCTTGATTCAACGTTGACGTATTCTTGTGCTTATTTCAAAACTCCAGAAGATAGTCTGGAGCAAGCACAGATCAATAAAGTCCATCATATTTTAGATAAGCTATTTATCAAAGAAGGGGAATCCCTCTTGGATATTGGTTGTGGCTGGGGAACGTTACTATTTACTGCTGCAAAAGAATATCATGTCAAAGCGACTGGTATTACTCTCAGTGAAGAACAATACAACTTCATCACCAATAAAATCAAAGAAGAGCATCTAGAAGACCAATGTCGTGTGTTTCTAATGGATTACCGTGAGTTGAAAGGGGAGACTTTCGATCATATCACCAGTGTGGGGATGTTCGAACACGTAGGGTCAGAAAATCTACCTGAATATTTCAAAGTAGTCAAAGATTTGTTGAAACCTAAAGGAACTGCTTTAATCCATGGAATCAGCCGACAACAAGGTGGTGCAACAAATGCGTGGATCAATAAATATATTTTCCCTGGCGGTTATGTACCAGGTGTGACGGAACTGATTAAGGATATCACGGAAAACGATCTACAAGTGATCGACTTAGAAAGTTTACGTCGTGATTACCAATGGACATTACAACATTGGACGCAACGTTTCCATGCGGTTCAAGAGCAGGTGACTCAGGAGATGGGTGATCGGTTCTATCGTATGTGGGATCTTTATTTACAAGCCTGTGCCGCATCTTTTGAATCGAGCAATATCGATGTGATCCAGTACTTGTTAGTCCATCCAGGGAACAATTCGATCCCAATGCATCGGAAATAATTTATTGAGTTTTGTTTTTTTATTTAAATGAAAAGAACCTGTTTTTACTTTTTTACGTAAAAACAGGTTCTTTTTTAGTTGTAAAATCAGACTATAGACTGATTTTTCATGGTATCGGCTGACAGTATTCACTCTTTTCGTTATACTGAAAATAAATACCTAATAAAAAGGAGAATTGTTATGAAATCAAAAGTTATTTTTACAGGCTTATTTTCTTTACTACTTTTGGCGGGGTGCCAGCCAAACCAAACAACTACCCCATCAAGTACGACCAATCAGTCGTCAGAAACAACTGTAACCTCTACGAACAAGTCAGAAGACTCTAGCACATCCGCTGGTTCTACTGATTCATCCTCTTCACAAACAGCAAACCCTGATATTCAAGTTTCTGCGGATCGTGCGATTGAATTATTCCAAAACAAATACCCAGATGCAGCAATCACTAGCTTAGAACTCGATAGTGATTGGGGAAGCTACTTCTACAAAATTGAAGGTGTCGATGATCAAAACGAATATTCAGTGAAAATCAATGCGATGGACGAAAAACTTGAGTCAGAGAATCCAGAGCAATTAGATCGTGACGAACAAAACGGCAAGAAAAAATCAGAAGACGGCTTAGATGTCAGCAATCTGATCTCGATCGAAGAAGCTGGGAAAATCGCGGTTGAAAAAGTTGGCGCTGGAACTGCTACAGATTGGGACCTTGATAAAGAATTAGGAACTACTTACTGGGATGTCAAAGTGAAAAATGGCAACCAAACAACAAATGTAAAAATCAATAGTCAAACAGGAGAAGTATTGTCTTCAGAAATCGATGATTGATCGAACATTCGATAAATTTTTGTTGATTTTGTTCGCTTAAATGATACACTAGAAAAAACGCTTTATTAAAAGGAGAGAATAACTTGAGCTTAACGACTACTTTCTTAAATCATTCTTTTGAAAATCCCTTGATGAACGCTTCTGGTGTCCATTGCATGACTACAGCGGAATTAGATGAACTTGCACATTCGAATGCGGGGGCGTTCATTACAAAAAGCTGTACCATCAATGAGCGAGCAGGAAACCCTGAACCTCGTTATTATGATGTGCCACTGGGGAGTATCAATTCAATGGGCTTACCAAACTTAGGTTTTTCCTATTATCTGGATTATGCATTGGCCTACGAGAAAGAGCATGGACAAGAACAACCATTGTTTTTCTCGATTGCCGGTATGAGTGCAGAGGAAAATCTGGAAATGTTGAAGTTGATCGAAGAAAGTGATTACCAAGGGATCACTGAGCTGAATCTTTCATGCCCAAATGTTCCAGGAAAACCGCAGCTAGCTTACGATTTCGAGGCAACAGCAGCTTTATTGAAAGAAGTCTTTCAAGTGTTCTCAAAACCGTTGGGAATCAAACTTCCTCCTTATTTTGATTTCGCCCACTTTGATCAAATGGCGGAAATCTTGAATCAGTACCCGATCGCCTATGTGAACTCGATCAACAGTGTGGGAAATGGCCTTTATATCGATACTGAGAGTGAAACAGTCGTCATCAAACCAAAAGATGGTTTTGGTGGACTTGGAGGCGAATATATCAAACCTACTGCGTTAGCGAATGTCCGGGCATTTTATACCCGCTTGAAACCAGAGATCAAAATCATCGGTACTGGCGGTATCCGCAATGGACAAGATGCTTTTGAACATTTATTATGCGGCGCAAGCATGTTACAGATCGGTACGGAACTTCACAAAGAGGGAGTAGCTATTTTTGATCGTATCAGTAAAGAATTAGAGACGATCATGGCGGAAAAAGGCTACCATTCAATCGACGAATTTAGAGGGAAATTACGCTCGATGTCGTAATACCTCTTTCATTCTTATAACTAGAGAAAAACACTTGAAGCATTCAGTTGCGTCAAGTGTTTTTCTATTTAGAATAAGAGACTAAGCGTAAACATTGTTGCTTTTTCTGTCATATGAGAAAATAACCGTAACTGAGGAGGGAGAGCATGAAAGATGCAACATATCTTGCGAATGGTTTAAGAACAAAGCAATTCAGCTTGGAAGAACTTTTTACAGAAACAAAGCGGAAAATCGAAAAGTTCAATCCAGAAATCAACGCATTTGTCACACTTGAAGCACTTGATTTCCAATCAAATGTAAAACGACCACAACTGGAGAGTGATTCGCTACTAGCAGGAATACCATTTCCTTTAAAAATGCTAGGACAAGAAAAAAAAGGCTGGTTGGCAACTTCTGGTTCAAGGATTTTCGAAGAACACCGAGCATCCAAAAATTCAAATTATGTTCAGGCGGTAGAAAAAGCTGGCCTAGTTTCATTTGGTCAAACGAATGCACCTGAGTTTGGCTTTAAGAATATTACCGATCCACAATTATATGGCCCAGCACGAAATCCATGGAACTTGGCATACTCTCCAGGAGGATCAAGTGGCGGAGCTGCGGCGGCTGTTGCGGCTGGGATCGTTCCTATGGCAGGTGCCAGTGACGGGGGTGGTTCGATCCGTATTCCAGCCTCATTTTCTGGCTTGATCGGTTTGAAGCCATCAAGAGGAACAATGCCTGTTGGTCCAAATGCTTGGCGAGGCTGGCAAGGAGCGGCAATTGATTTCGGACTAACGATTTCCATGAGAGATACAAAAGCGTTGTTCCAAGCATTACAAGGAATCAATAGTGGGGCACCTTATCAAGTGACACCAGCCTTTTGGCAACAGCATCCAGTGAAGGAACGGTTGAAAATCGCTGTCTGTGTTGATTCACCAATCGGGTCGAAGGTAAGTGTAGATGCTCAAATTGCTGTTCAAAAAGCACTGCATTTTCTAGAACAATCAGGACATGAAATCGTTGAGATTCCTTATCCTTTAGATGGACGTTCATTGATCAACTCGTATTATCAAATGAATGGTGCTGAAACGGCAGCAATGATCGAGTCGATCGAAAATGGGTTGCAGCGGAGGATAGAAAGCAACGAGCTAGAACCAATCTCATGGACATTATGGCAATACGGTAAAAAACTTACTGCAGCAGACTATGTGCATTCCTTGCACGTATGGGATCATGCAGCTGTCACGATGGAAAGCTTATTTGAGTCCTTTGATTTGTTCCTTTCGCCAACCACTGCGGATACTGCGCCTAAAATCACAGCTGACTTACAAAGTGACTTGATCCGTCAGCAGATGGCTGATGTCTCTCATTTATCGGCAGATGAAGGGTTGGCAGTCGTGTCAGCGATGTTTGAAGAGAGCTTGACGATCACTCCTTATACACAACTAGCGAACTTAACTGGGCAACCTGCAATAAGTCTACCTACACATGTCAGTGAACAAGGATTGCCACTAGGAATTCAGTTTATGGCTGCCAGAGGAAGAGAAGACTTACTCTTTCAGATTGGTGAATTATTTGAAAAATATGGTTTGTTTTATCTTCCGCCAGGAATCGAGCAAGCGTAAGAGATCAACAGAACAAATGAATCGTGCGATTTTTAATACGGAATAGCAAACAGGTAGAAGAATTTACCGTCAAGTCGATCGATCAATAAAAAACGAGTGCAATTGAAAAGACGAAAAATGTGATGTTTGAGCTGCATTTTTCGTCTTTTCTATGTTGCTTTTTTTATTGTTAGACAAGTAGCATACAAAAAAATAAAATGGTAGTTGGATTATCTTGGCTTTTCAGGTAGAATGAAAAGCGAAAGTATGTTCGGAGGTGAAGTGTATGAAAACTCCTTTAACGATCGAGCTGGAATCATCGTTGTATCATTATTGTATCGAACAGGGAGGGATCGTGGTCGAGGAAGTAACAATGCCTGAAGATCATGGAATCGTGGATACTTTAAGTTGTCTGATGAAATTTGACGGAACAAGAGAATGGCGCTGTTATGAATTGAAAGTCACAAAAGCTGATTTTCGCTCAACTGCTAAATTGTCCTTTGTCGGTCACTATAATTATTTTGTTTTACCAAAAAATTTATATGAAGAAGTCAAAAGTGAGATCCCACCAGAGATTGGTGTATTAGTCTATCGTTCGTATGCACTAGAAGAGGAAATGACTGTTCCTGGAACTTTTATTATTGCAAAAAAAGCAATGCGCCGTGAGTTAGGTGTAGCAGAAGAGGCATTGACAAATCGTTTTATGGCTTCATTGTTTAGAGAAGTCAGAAAGGCCAAACAAATGGAACGGGGAGTAAAATATTTCCCTTCAGATCAGCTGTACAAAGAATTAAAAAAACGCTCAGAAACACAAGATCCCTTCTCAAAAGAACGCTACTATGAAAGGTTTATTGATGAAATTGAAAGTCAAGCAATCCATGATCTGCAAGAAGAAAATCGTGCCTTGCGACAAGAACAGGACTGGTTGCGCCAGCAACGTCATATTCGACGTCTGCCAACTGAACCATTGGAGTGAATAATATATGTATTATCCTTATTTACGTGGCAAACAATTCGATCTACTTGCATTAAAGGAAAGTTTGAATCGTGGACTTTTATCCACTAAGATTCAGCCAATCATCGAGCCAGTACGTGATTCGGCGACGCTAAAAAATGTTGTCGAGTTGTTTCAAAAAAAGAATCATCCGCTGATTATCATAAAGAATCCGCAAGTGGGTCAGTTCAAACTGTTCGATCAACCGATTCACACATGGGTGACCAGTGAAGATAGCTCGTTAGCAGAGGCAGAGATCATTACGCCGAGCAATTATGAAAGAATGATTGAATCACCCCCGCCATTCATTATTTTTGATGGACAACATCAACCTAGAGAAAATGCGATTTGGCAAGCTTTGATCAAAACTAATGCGACATTTTTCATTCCTGATTCTAGTCGCTTACGCATGCAATTGCCTGAGAATAAAATCATTATCCGTGATCAATTTCAAACGAGACGGCATGTGGAAAATTATGCAGAAAAAAATGATGATTTTTTTAGCGATGATCATCTGTTCTTTCAAATGGATGGCTATCATGGGTTTTCCAATTTTACGATCGAAGGCAGTCGTTACTTCGATAAAGGATTTCCCAGTCGAGCGTTGGCCTTGCATATTACATACGTCGATGCTTATGGGAATATGCGAATCAAACACTTCGTTTCAGATACCAATGATTCCGCAAAAGATCAAGCATTGAAATTTATGGAAGCAGCCAATAAAATGTATGGTTGGTTGATGAGGAACCATCAACAAATTTATATCACGGAAGGATTACTTGAGCTTGTCAGCTTGTATCGCCAACAAAAATTCCCTGGTCTGGGAGTTTTGAAGAAATGGACATTGTTACATCATCTTGAATTAGTTAGTCAGCTCTTAGATCATCCGACAGACTGGTTACGCAGTGGTTCAAGAATAGACAAGCTATACAAATTGATCACAGATCAATAAAAGGAGCAGAGATATGTACCTTAGAAAAACTACATTAGATGATTTGCCGAGAGTGCTACAAATCATTGATCAAGCTGCAGCATACCTTGCTGAGCAAGGATTGCCTCAATGGCAAGGAGATCAAAAACCATCAAAAGAACGATTCATCGAAGACATTGAAAGGCAGGAAAGCTTCGTCTTGATTGACGAAGAAGACATCGTTGGCACTGCGGCGCTTGTTGCAGGCATTGATCCGGTCTATACAGCAATTGCCGGAAATTGGGAGGGGAGAGAGCCGTATCTTTCCATCCATCGAGTTGCTCTTGATCAAAACGTAAGAGGGAAAAGACTTGGAAAACAATTATTAGATCATTTATTGACCGTTGCCACATGTCAAGGAATCAAGGACGTTCGGATCGATACGTTTCCCACTAATCACCCAATGGAAAAAACGATATACTCGGCAGGTTTTCATTATTGTGGCATGATTGAATTTCCATTCCCACACGGAGAAAGAAAAGCCTATCAAAAATTATTGTGAAGTGCTCAAAACTAAAAGCAAGCCAACTGTTCAGCGATGATCCGCTGCATGGATGGCTTGCTTTAAATTTTCTGTTTCGATTTCTAACGTCTGATTATTTTCAAATGAGATCAAGGTAGGAATAAGTGTTAATTTTTCAAGTTCTTTTTGATCTTTTTCAAAGAGAGCGAGCCGTTGCCTGATTTTATCTGGTGAGTCTCCGCGAAGTACAAATCGTTCATACAACTTTTCTTTTGCTACTATGATGAAGACAGGGACGATACAACGACCAAATTGTTCATACAAGTGCCAAAAACCTGGGGCTGTAAGGACCGTGAAGCAGTCACCCTGTGCAAGCTTCGTTGAGATCTCTTGTTTACTTGAGCCATAATAGTGATCGGCGTACCGATCCCATTCGGCAAATTCCTGATGGACGATCATTTCTTCAAAGGTCTCTTGAGAAACAAAATGGTAATCAAGGTGATTTTTTTCATTTTTTCGTGGGGGGCGGGTCGTATACGTAATGATCTTTTGTTGTGAAGAAAAAATTGCATGAGCTAGTGTCGTCTTTCCGGAACCAGAAGGCCCAATAAATACATAACATTTATTCATAGGAAATATTCCTTTCTATAGTGACATGATCAAAGACATGTTTATAACTAATATATACCGAAAAGTGGAAATCTGTCATTTAAAATAAAAAAACTTAACCAATTTAAACAGGTCATCTGTTCAAACCAGCCAAGTTCAGTATACTTAAGACGCTAGATAAAAGATAGCTTTACACCAGTATTCCGGTAACAATTGCGCTTAAAAAGCTGACTAATGAAGCGGTGAACAAAATTTTCAATCCATGTTTTGCTACAAGATTACCTTTTTCTTCATTCAACCCTTTCATTGCCCCTGAAATGATCCCAATTGAAGAGAAGTTCGCAAATGATACTAAGAAGACTGATAAGATAGCGGTGGTACGTTCTGTAAATTCAAAAGTCCCAGTCGATAATTCAGTCATTGCTACAAACTCATTTGTCACAAGTTTTGTTGCCATGATACTACCGGCATCAACCGCTTCTTTCCAAGGAATCCCACTGATAAATGCAAATGGCGCAAAAATATACCCTAAAATCTGTTGGAATGTAATCCCAAAAATCCCGCTGAACAAGGCATTGATCATAGCAATCAAAGCAACAAAACCGATCAACATTGCAGCCACTGTGATTGCGACATGGAAACCATCTAAAATATATTCGCCTAACATTTGGAAAAATGTTTGTTCTTTGTCTTCTTCAATCACTAATTCATCTTCTTTTTCGTCTAACTCATAAGGATTGACGATCGAGGCAAGAATATATCCACCAAAAAGATTCAAAACTAAAGCAGTGATCACGTATTTTGAATCAATCAATGCCATATAGGAACCAACGATGGACATCGAAACCGTGGACATTGCGGAAACACTCATCGAGAACAGACGCTTTTCGGTTAAGAAAGGCAGTTCCTTTTTGATGGAGATAAAAACTTCTGATTGACCTAAAATCGCTGAAGCAACACCATTATAAGATTCTAATTTTCCCATTCCGTTGATTTTACTCAATCCTAAACCGACTGCTTTCATAAATAAAGGAAGAATCTTGATGTAACGCAAAATCCCAATAATTGCAGAAATAAAGACGATTGGCATCAACACATTCAAGAAGAATGGGGCACTTCCAACGTTTGCTACACCCCCAAAGACGAAATTGACACCTTCACCGGCAAATGCCAATAAGTGATCAAATAGCTTGGCTAGCATCGCAACAACCGCTGTACCAAAAGTCGTACGCAGTAAAACAAACCCAAACGCAAATTGCAAAACGAGCATGATGATCAATGGTTTGCGTTTGATGGCTTTTCGATCGCTACTGATCAAAACCGCCAACCCAAAAATCAAAAGTAAACCTATTATTCCAATAAACTGACTCAAAAAAATCACTCCTTACCAAATTCCGTTTAATTCTACATGTTATTTTTAAAGAATACGAATCTTTTGAGAGAAATTTCATGAGATTTTTAGACTAAAGCGTATACATGTAAGAGAACGGAAAGATAGATGTCTTTTAATGAATAGAAGTCACTTTGGGAAACCTAAATTGTTGATTTATCTAGCGGTTGTGGCATATACGTATATTACTTGGTAGATGAAGGTAGATGAATATTATCAGGACTTGTTAGACGAGCAACAACTTTACTTTATTTATTTTTAAAACAGGAAAGTCTGACACAGAAGCTGCTTCTCCAAAAAACAAAGGGTACCCACAAAAATTTGAGCAATTTTCATGGATACCACCTTATTTATCGAGGTAACTTCTATTTTTCTATTTTAGCCATCATCGAAGAATTATTTATTGATAATACAAGTTTTCTGAAGGGTAAACAGGCGCACTAGTGATGTCGATACCTAATTGTTTCAGGTTTTGTTCATCATTCTTATTGATCATCACAGTTGAATGTGCTTGCGCACCTTCAAGTTCTGCTAATTTTTCATAAGCAACTTGTGCGATTGGATTAGTCACTGCACTGATTGATAAAGCAATCAACACCTCATTGAGATTGAGTGTATCGATCGAAGAGTGCAATGCCTTGCTTTTAAGTCCTTGGATCGTTTCCAAGACAAGAGGCGATAACAACGGAATGTCATCAGAGATATGGGCGAGATATTTGATCGCATTCAAGACAACAGCAGCCGAAGCATCCATTAATTGACTTGTCCGACCTGTAAGGATCACTTGATCAGGAAGTTCGATCGCGATCACTGCCATCGGTTCAGTACTTGCCGCTTGACTAGTTTTTGCATACTCATGAGCAGGGGTCACGACTTTACGGTCTTCTGGACGTAAACCGACTTCCTCCATGATCAATTTGATACGATTGACGGCATCTTCATCTGTCAAACCTTTTTTAAAGTCACAAGCCGTTTGGAAATAGCGTCTGATGATTTCTTGTTTCGAGGCTTCCTGTACGACTTCATCATCCGTGATACCGAAGCCTACGCGGTTGACGCCCATATCAGTAGGAGACTGGTAGACCGATTCCTTACCAGTGATTTTTTCGATGATCCGTTTAATGACTGGGAAAGTCTCTACATCACGATTGTAGTTGACTGCCACCTTATTATAGGCATCAAAATGAAAAGAATCGATCATATTGACATCTTTCAAATCGACTGTTGCTGCTTCATAAGCAATGTTCAAGGGATGTTTCAATGGAACATTCCAAACAGGGAAAGTCTCAAATTTAGAGTAACCTGCTGCATTGCCTTTTTGGCTCTCGTGATACAGTTGGTTCAAGCAGGTAGCTAATTTCCCACTACCTGGACCAGGAGCTGTCACGACAACGATTGGTTTCGTTGTTTCGATGTATTCGTTCTTGCCGAAACCATCCTCTGAAACGATTTTTTCGACATTGATCGGATAATCCTCGATTTCAGCGTGTTTATAGACTTTGATATTCCGACGCTCCAATTTATTGATAAATACTTTAGTTGCTGGCTGTCCGTTATACCGGGTGATCACTACACTATTGATCGATAATCCATATCCTCGTAATTCATCGATTAAGCGCAAGATATCCATATCATATGTGATCCCATAATCACCACGAATCTTATTCCGCTCGATGTCACCAGCATACACACAAATCAAAATCTCCGCTTGGTCACGCAACTTTTGCAATAATTTGATTTTAGCATCTTCTTCAAATCCTGGTAAGACACGTTTGGCATGCTTATCATCGACTAATTTCCCACCAAATTCCAGATACAACTTATCATAATGATGAACGCGTTCAAGGATATACGCAGATTGCTCTTCGATATACTTTTCTGAGTCAAAACCTATTTTTTTCACTTGTTTCCCTCCTTAGCTACTCTCGCATTTTTTCATTTTTTGAAGGTTTCGTCAACTATCAATTAAGTATATAAAGAAATTTCAAAGAAAAAACAAAAGAAACATGCTTGTCTCAGAAGGCATTCATTGGTATGATAGGTTTGATAAGGAAGGTGTCCTATGAAAAAAAGACAAAAAAAGAAAAACGCGTACAAACAGTATATACGCTCAATTTTTACAGGATATGAGCATATGCTAGAAGATAGTGAACTAAATGAATTAAAGTTCTCTTACTTAAATGAAGAAACATTACTTACACGAGATGAAAACCAACGCATCCATTTTACAACAAGAGATTTACCCAAAAAATAAAGCTAAGAGCGGGGAATCGCTGACCCGCTCTTTTATGTTCTCTAACTTTCAATTAATACAAGTAAAAGTAATTTTTGTTCTAAGTCAGCGCATACTTAGTAACACTTTTTTCTTAGAAAATGATACTATTGGATTACATAGAATAATTGATGGAAAATTGATGCGTTCAAAAGCAAGAGGAGGCCAGTAAGATGATAGACCCACAGACGAACGAACATTATGATGAAAACGAACAAGAGGAAGCATCTTCGTTTTACGATATCAAAGAAAAAGCAAGTATGAATCTTTCACAATTATTAGAAGATCTGCAAGCTTTTGAACAAGCTGTCCGCGAGGAGAATATTCCCGCAATCTATCAGTTATACAATGGACGCTTGAACGATGAGCTTAAAAAAACCTCAAATGAAAATCATGAGATCGATCAGCTGTTGATGCGGAAGATCCATGACCGTTTCTTGCAAGAATTTCCCTTTATGAAACATACAGAGACCATCTCTCCGACGATGAGTTATTACCAGATCGGCACCTATTTTCATGAACGAGCAACGATTGGGATCGATGCCAGCTTACCTGAAATCTTTGTATTACCGCAAATCGATGAAGAATGGGAGAACTATGCGACGCAACAAACCCATGATTTTGATAAAAAAATCAATGAGTTAGAGGCAAAAGTGATCACTGCAAAAACAGAGATCGAGCGTTTAGAAGAGGCCATCAAAGAGATCAATCAGCAAATCACTGACTTAGATGATACGAAAGGTTTCTTGAATCGTAAAAAAATAGACGAAGAAATCCAAGCGTTAGAACAAAAGAAACAAGCACTTGAAAATGAAAAATTAGGTTGGTTGCCTTATATCGAAGAACCAGAAAAAATCCAAAAACAAAAGCAAACCTTATTACGTGAAGAAAAAGCGGACCAGCTACGCGCTGCGATCGTTGAAAAAGAACAACGTCAAATAAAAAAATATTTTGGTGACATGGAAGGTTTCAGACAGTCGATCCATCGTTTCTTGATGTCGTACCTTGGCAGTGAAAACCCTGAAATAGTAGAAGAGGGAGGAGACGAGTGATGACAAAACAAGAAGATTTAGACCTACAAGAAGTAACAGCTGAAAATCATGAAACGACTGACCCAGTAGAAGAAGCATCCAGCATCGACAAAGAGTTGGCGAATGAAGTAGAAGAAATTCGCGAAGAAGCCAAAATCCACGAAAAAGAAAAAGTCGTCCCAAACTCGACGAATCAAACAGATAATGAACGTTCAACGATCGAGCAAGCGGTCAATGAAAACCAAGCATATCTTTCTGGTAAACAAAATGATCACGAAGACATCGTTGACTTGATTGCAGCCGCAGAAGAAGAGTTGGCCGATTTACGATTACGTAAATATTTGATCGAAGCGGATTTCAATGAGTTATTGGTCGCATATCATCGCTATGTGTTAGAAGATACACCGATTTCTGCCATTGCTAAGACAAGTTTGATCGAATACTTTGCCTACGAGATATTAAAACCATTGAATGATATTGGCTTGGAGTTATCCAAACAAGCATATGATGTATGGGAAACAAGATATTTTTCAATCAATTATAGTTTGACCCCACAAAAAGAATTGTTGTTCTCCTTTGTGTTACCAACGATCGACCAACGATACCAAGTAGAATCCATCAATTTGATGCGAGTATCCCCAGAACAAATGACGATCGAGATCGATGATGACCGAGTGTTAGCATTGATTCGTCATTGGTCTGTTGAACGCGTGTTTTCGGCTAGTCAGATCACGATTTTCAATCACAAGTTGAATCAATTATTTGCTTATGCACGTAAATTAGGTTTTACGGTGGATCAAACCTTGTTGGACAATACGAAGCCACTAAGATTAGATATTTCAAGTAAGTTTCCAGCTACGCAAGAAGTATTAGATGATATTTTTATTGTCACAATGAAAAATCCGCAGTATGATATGGAAAAATTGGATGACACGACTTATAAGGTGTTGCTGGATAAAGGTCAGTCGCTCCAAATTTCTCTTAAAGACACAACACAGACAGATCTAGCGATTTCTTCTGGTGACTATCATCGTTCAGTGATCGATTTCTTTATCAATTATGAATTTTTAGTACCTTTGATGGTCCGCAAAAATTGATGAAAAAGAGCAATCATGCCTTATATGCTTCAGAATGATCCATTCAGATGATCGATGAAAAAAGAGCCAAGGAATCGGGTTTCTCCTTGGCTTTTTTTATACTTAGGAGGAGTAAAATGAAAAGGATAGTAACCAGTTTACTCATTGTCTGTTCGATGTTGCTTTTCTTTACCGGTTGTACAAATCAAAAGACAAAAAAAGCTGACCCAAAACCGTCATCCATGGTGACGAATGAAACAGCAACTATCACCTTGCAAGAAGATGGGGTTGATACCTTAGTAAAAAAAGTGACGTTCCATACAGGAGAAAATTTACTGGACGTGTTGGAACAAAACTTTAGTGTGGAAGAAGACAAAGGATTTATCACCTCGATCAATGGTCAGAGCCAAAATACCGAAGAGAAAAAATATTGGATGTTCAGTGTGGATGGTAAAAATACAAAAGTAGGCGTAAAAGAAACTATATTAAAAAATAATCAAACCGTCATCTTTAATTTAGATACTCTTTGATGTTGTTAAGAATGAAGGGAAGAAAAAGCAATGGAGAATTTGAAGAAGAGCGGAATGTTTTCTGTATTGGCAGCGTTAGGTGCCAACCTCTTAGTTGCGTTTAGTAAATTTGTCGGTTATGCCATCAGTGGCAGTGCCGCTATGTTGAATGAAAGTATCCATAGTATCGTTGACTGTAGCAATCAAGTATTACTACTAGTCGGTGACAAACGTGCGAATCGTGGTCAAAGCGAATTACATCAATTTGGCGAAGGACGAGCAAAGTATTTTTTCAGTACGATTGTTGCCATGATGTTGTTTTTTGGTGGGGGCGCGCTAGGTGTGATGGAAGCTTTTGAAAAACTTACCCATCCCGCCCACGAAGTTGGTAATCCTTGGATCGTCATCCTGATTCTATTATTTGGTCTAGCTGTAGAAGGGAGTTCATTACGAATCGCGATGAAAGAAATCCGCGAATTGAACACTGAAAACCTTTCAATCATGCGCTTTTTACGCGAAAGTCGCCACAGTGAGATCCTCGTGATCTTCACCGAAGATCTCTGTGCTGTAATTGGTCTTGTTCTTGCTTTAGTCGGCACCGGATTGACTATGGTGACAGGGATTGCAGCTTTTGATGCCATCAGTGGACTATTGATCGGCTTTCTATTGATGGGTGCTGCTATCTTTCTGGCAAAAGAATTTTATAGTTTGATTATTGGCGAGAGCGTGACTACAACAGATTTGAAAAAGATCAAATTTGCTTTTGAGCGAAATGAAGTGAATCGCGTCATTGATATCAAAACTGTGCATTTAAGTCCGACAGAGATTTTAGTTGCGGCAAAAATCGATCTATTTGAGAGTAAAGAATATCAAGTACACATGATCATCAATGATATTGAACGGACGATCCGTGAACAATTAAAGGATAAAAAAATCTATATTTACATTGAAACAGATAAATATGATCCAAATTATTCGCAAATAAAGAAAACACAAGAAAATATGATAGAGAACGTCGAGAAATAATTTAGAAACTAGTGTTATTTTTTACTTATAAAAAAGTTTGATGTCAAAAAAATAACTCGTTTATTTATAGTGTAAAATCATCTGAAAGGTAGGAGGAAAATGAATTTCATCTTATCTTTTTCGATGATTTTTATTTTTTTTAATCGTTCTCCTTTGAAAATGAGAAAAATATCATGTTGTTTAACGATAAAACGGCTACATTTTTATTTATTTATGTTACAATTAGTCCGCTATTTATTTGTTGTAAATTGAAGGAGATATCGTTAATGAATAAACAGAAACGGGCGCCTTGGCAGGATTCGCTACATGCTTCGTTGCCACTTTGCCTTAGTTATATCCCAGTTGGGTTAGCTTGCGGAGTATTACTGCAGCAAGTTGGCTTTGATCCACTCTTAGCTGGTCTATTATCTATCTTAGTATTTTCTGGTGGCGCACAATTCTTAGTTGCCTCTATGTTAGCCACACAAGCGCCATTTTCAACTACACTTTTGATGGTTTTTTTCTTAGAACTACGGTATATTTTGCTAGGGTCGAGTCTTTCAGGCTTTATGAAGAAAGAAAAGCGATTCTTTTTAGCTGTGTTCTCTCAATCATTGAATGACGAAAATTATGCCGTCAACTATTTGAAGTATTCTACTGATCCCACTTGGGACAAGCGAAAAGCTTTATATGTCAATTGGTTTTCAATGGGGGCTTGGGCGATTAGCAACATGGTCGGAAATATTTTTGGATCAGTGATCCGAGTGGATACGGATTTGGTGCATTTTGCCTTAACTGCTATGTTTATTTTTATGTTCATCATGCAAATGAAAAATGCTTTACTCATCTTCACAGGGATCTTTTCTGGGATACTCAGTGTCATATTCATGGTACTTTTCCAAAACACTTTCGGTTTGATCGTTGCAACATTGATTGCTTCTTCAGCAGGTTTTGTATTAGAAAGAGCCTTCAAGAAGGAAAAAGAAAAGAAATCCAGCAAAGAGACCCAACCTTTGAATGAGCCATTGTTCCATTTCCCAGAACAGGAGGTGCAACATCATGACTGAGTGGTACTTGTTGTTATTGGTGATCAGCTTATTTGTCGTTGCCTACATTCCACGAGTTTTTCCTATGCTTTATTTTACACATCGAAAAGTGCCTAAATGGTTTAGCGAATGGATGAAATATGTACCAGTTGCTTTGTTTGCAGCGTTGGCCTTCAAAGATGTTTTTATCACGCATGAACATTTAGATATTGCGTGGAACATCAAAATCGTTGCGATGCTATTTGTCGCAGGTGTTGCTTATAAAACCCGCTCAATGGCTTTGTCTGTCATTACAGGACTTGCTTCTTTGTTTTTATTATCAATGTTATAGAATTTCTTAAGCTTCTCCAAAAAATTGGGAAGCTTATTTTTTTGTTTTCCTCAACGAGTTGTCCTCCAAGTTTTTTTTGTTATAATAGGGAAGATGTTTATTCTAATAGAGATAGATGAGGTTGACATATGAATAAGAAATTGATGCAAGGGACATTTTGGCTTACCTTTGCCAATCTACTTTGTAAAGTTTTAGGTGTCGTTTATTTGATTCCTTGGTTAAGTATGATGGGGAACAATCAAGATGGCATGTTAGCAACTACCCTTTATAATGTGGGCTATTTACCATATGGCCTTTTCCTGATGTTAGGTACAGTCGGGTTTCCAAATGCGATAGCAAAAAAAGTGGCGGTGGCGACGAAAAAAGGGGATGAACAAGCTTGTCGGGTCATTTTTCGCAGTACGATCAATATCATGTTCGTTATCGGGATCATATCTGCCTTATTGATGTATTTGTTTGCTCCCGCTTTGGCAAAAATCAGTCCGATCTCGAATGTCGATAACGGTATTTTGGCGATTCGTAGTCTCTGTCCTTCCTTAGTAGCGATCCCAGTATTAAGTGCGATGCGAGGTTACTTCCAAGGGAAAAATCATCTTCGCCCTTACGGTACTTCCTTGATCATTGAACAGGTAGTCCGTGTAATCGTGATCTTAGCTGGTACGTATTATTTGCGTGTGTTGACAGATGGCACGATTGTGCAAGCGGTATTGATCAGTACTGTTGCTTCTTTCTTCGGTGGACTAGCAGCTATTGGTCATATGTTTGTTATTGGACGGCAAAACGATTATTTCCGTTTAAAAGATTTCTGGATCTCAAGTCGCTATTTCCAAAAAGACAATCGTTCTGCGTCTGTTTCGATCATTCGAGAAACCTTACCGTTCATCTATGTTGGTTCGGTGATCACGATTGTACAAATGATCGATCAGGTGACGATGAAACCATTCTTACATTTGTTCAGACCAGAAATTGCAGACCAGCAACTCGAATTTTTGTTTAGTCGTGCATCAGTCAATCCGAACAAATTGACACTGATCTTGATTTCAATGGTCGGAACGGTCGCAATCAGTAGTCTGCCGATCCTGAGTACATTAGGAAAAAAAGACCGACTACAGATTGAAAAAACAGTCGGGGACAGCTTCTCGATTGCTTTATTGATCCTTTTGCCTTCCTTAGCAGGGATGTCCTTATTAGCAGGACCATTATACACCTTGTTTTTTGGCTATGATCCAGAGAGTGTCGGGTACTTCCAAATGGCGCTTCTAGCTTCCTTGTTCTTCTCGTTGTTTACGATTTTATCGACGATGCTCCAATCATTGAATCATCATTTGGTTGCAATCAAACTGACAACAGAAGCCATTATTTTAAAAGTCGTATTCCAAGCGATTGGGTTAGCTTTATTTGGCGGATACGGAATGAGTTTATCTAATACAGTGGCTTTTGCTTTTGTGTTTGTTCGTGGATATCTTTATTTATCAAAAGAATACCGCATCTCGCCATTCGCAAAGATCAGTCATTTCTTCTTGAAGACGTTTCGTTCGACAATGGCCATGTTGCTTCTGTGCTGCATTCTTTTCTTCGTTTTGAGTCTTTCCCTATCCATGACATCAAAAACGCATGCAGTCATTTATTGTGTGGTGATTGGCGGTGTCGGTGGCTTGACGTTTGCCTTTGCCCAGTTTGGTAGAAACGCCATGCAGATGGTCAAGAATTTCAGACGATAAGGGGATGCTTTGGCAAGCACCAGTGGTTCTATAGCTAACTAAGAGTGCAAGCTAATTTCGGATAATAAGTCAGGACTTGAGAAAAATTTTCTAGTCCTGGCTTTTATTCATTCTAATAAATAATGAAAGTGATAAAAACCTTAGATTTTAATAAAAAACATGGGTTGCTTTTTCTATAATCTGGACAAAGGTTCAAATCTTTTCTTACTTATGATATAGTATTAAGGACTGGTAAAATTCTTTGAAACGAGGAACTTAAATAAATGAAATTAGCAATCGTAACTGACAGTACAGCTTTCCTGCCAACACGTATCAAAAACCATCCTGATTTATATGTGATTCCTATTCCTGTGATCTTGGATGGAAAAATTTATAACGAAGGCATTGACATCGAAGCAGACGAATATTACGGACTATTGAAAAACAGTAAAGATTTTCCAACAACTTCCCAACCTGCTGTAGGTGAAGTTTTGGCACTATATGAAGAACTGAAAACCAAAGGCTATGATACGATCTTAAGCATACACTTATCAAGTGGGATTTCTGGATTCGTCAATACATTATTCGCGATGAAAGACGACGTCAAAGAGATGACGATTATTCCTTATGATTCGAAAATCACCAGTATGCCAATGGGGCATATGGTCGAATCTGCTTTAGACTTGAATGATAAAGGTTATTCACTTGAAGCCATTTTAGCTCACATCGATCGAATTAGAGACAATACATACGCCTATTTGATCGTTGATGACTTGAACAACTTAGTCCGCGGAGGTCGCTTGACTAATGGGGCTGCGCTGATCGGGGGACTATTGAAAATCAAACCGATCCTTACTTTTTCAGAAGGTAAGATCATCTTATTCGAGAAGATCCGTTCAAGTAAAAAAGCTTTTGCCCGTGCAGAGCAAATCATTGGCAAACGAAATGAAGAAATTAAGCCACCAGTAAAATTATATGTGATCCATGCAAACAATTTAGAAGTTGCCGAAGAAGAAAAAGCAAAACTTCAAAAACAATACCCACAAGCAGAAATCGAGATCGGCCATTTTGGTCCAGTGATCGGTAGTCACTTGGGTGAAAAAGCGATCGGTATTGCGATCTCTGCACAATAAATAGGGCAGAAAGCAAAAACACAAAGAAAAGAAACAGTTTGAGCAATGACTTGCTTGGACTGTTTTTTTGCATTTCTACCCTAATTAATTTATACTATCTTTAATTATCTAGTAATTTACTAAATCACTAAATTACTAAAAAGGAGTAGAGAAGGATGGAAATACCAACAAATTTGAAACATAAACCAGTGATCGTCGTTGAAGATTATGATAAAGTTGATGGCAGAAATGCCTTGCATACAGATGCAAAAGGACTGTCTTTAGGATTAGCTCAGTGGAATGATCGAGGCAAAGTCGATATCTCAGGAAAAGTGTGGCGTCATACAGGTGAAAAGTGGTCACGTCAATCGGAAGAATTACCGATCACTCGTATCCTTGACTTAGCGATCTTAGTGGCGCAAGGAAGTGTATACTTCCAAGATGCTTACCGCCATGAAAAATTTTACGACCCTGAAAATCCTGTCGTTGATATCATCGGTTTGCAAGGAAACCGGATGACGGTGGAAGTGGACACGAAAAACCCTAAAATCGATGAAGATATCATGTTATACTACGATGCTTTACAAAAAGATGGCGAATTACTTGGTGAACGTTTTCGTATCTTGAAACGTCTATTAGATGATCTAGGGTATTAATGTTATAAGGAAGTGTTTAATCATGGAAAACTTTTCACTCACCGATCAACGAACGTTTACGCCGATCGAAAAACAAATGATCTGGAAAAAACCGACAAGTCATCAAACAAGTGCTGAAGAGCTGCGTATTGCAACTGAAATCAAAGCAAACTGGCTAGATCCGGAAATGAAAATCAGCAATGTGCTATTGGAAGGAGATGCAGGTTCTGGGAAAACGCAATTAGCCAAAGCATTATCCTGTGATCTGCAGTTACCTTATACGAAAGTAACATGCTTTGCTGATATGGATAAATCAGATGTCTTTGGTGCGTTACTACCTGTCATTGATTCAGACCAAGAAGAGGATCAAGAGTTATTGACCGCTATTTATCAAACGGATACATTATCTGCGGTATTGACGTTGATCGAACAATATTACTCCGTCGATCAACAAACAGCCAAACAGAAATTAGCCGATCTCGTGCAACGAATCGAAAACAACGAAGAAAGTACGATCCACTACAAATACTATCCGTCAGAAATCGTTCGTGCGATCGAAAAGGGTTATCTTTTAGAAATCCAAGAACCAACGGTGATACGTGATGCTTCGGTTCTTGTTGCCTTGAACTCTGCCTTAGAAACGAACGGTTTGTTGAACTTACCTACTGGTGTGATCAAACGCCACCCTGATTGTATCATCATCATTACAACCAATCGCAACTACCAAGGAAACCGACCGTTGAATGAATCGCTTCGAGATCGTATGCAACATGCTGAGAAAATGGACCTGCCAAAGCTTTCAGTCATGGTGGAACGCGCTATCAGCAAGACACAAGTCAAAGAGCCGACACTTTTGTTGAAAATGGCAGAAGTGATCCGTTTGTTAGATGAAACTGCCAAAGCAAATGCTATCAAAGGTGTGGCAGGTATGCGTTCTTATTTTTATTGGGTCAATACAATGAAACAAAATCAAGACATTTTCGTATCGCTCTATCCTAAAGTCTTATATAAACTGACGACTGATCCAGATGAATTACACATTTTGACGACTGCACTAACTGATAGTGGGCTTTTAGATGAACTCAGAGAATTGCTTCGACAAAAGAAATGGGGGGACTTATCAGACGAATCCCCACGAACCAAAGGACGGACAATTCGTGCAGAAGAAGCGATAGAACGTCAAATCGATCAGTTGGCAGAAGAAACAACATCCCTTGCTGAACAACCCTCAGAAAAAGAGGAAGTGTTACCAGAAGAGCAGACAAAGGAAGCAGCGGCGAAAGAAGAAACCCCGATAGACACGTTACCTTTATCGGAAGAGCGGAGCCAGGAAGTCGAAGGACGAAGTCAACAACAAAACCAAGCAGATGATGAATCCCAAGAGATGTCAGCTTCAGATATGGAAGCCTTAGACAAGCAACTCAAGCGTGAACTCAATAAAGAAGCGCGGCAGCTGATGAAAGGTACGATCCATGAAAAAGAAGGAATGATCGTTCATCGCCCTAAGTTTGCTGTCATAAATCCTGAAGTAGCGACTATCCGACAAGAAATCGATCCGATCGTGGATTCATTGAGTCGGCAAATCCTTGATCTTTTGGAAAATGAACAAAGCGAAACTTATCAAAAAGGAAAGTACGAAGGCCAACGTTTTAATGCTAGTCGAGTAGCTTATGGTGATTTACGGCAATTTGATAAAAAAAATCCCCCTCACGAACAACCTTCTTTGGCAGTGGCTCTACGAATCGATGAATCTGGTTCGATGGTTCGTGAAGACCGCATGTTAGCTGCAAAAAAAGCTGCATTTGCTATTTCCGCATTTGCTAAAAAAGTACGTATTCCTTTATTGATCTACGGGGATACAGCAGATGTTTCGACAAGAGAAAAGACATCTGTCTTTTCGTACAAAGAATTTTCAGATTCATTTGAGTGGTTGGAACAGAAATTAGTGACTATGAAGCCAAGACAAAATAATCGTGATGGTGCAGTGTTGCGTCTGATCGCTGGAAAGCTGACAGAACAACCTGCGACAACCAAACTGATCGTCAACATCAGTGATGGCCAACCAAAAGCGTTACCTGATTATACAGGCGCTAAAGCAAAAAAAGATATCCAAGAAGTCTTGACCGAATATGAACGCCAAGGTATCGTCTTTATTTCTGCGGCAATTGGACAAGATAAGGAAGAAATCAAAGAAATCTATGGCGCAAGTCGCTTCGTCGATATTACCGATTTATCGACATTTCCTAAACAATTGATCCAATTGATTTCTCGTTATTTATAAATATTAAGCGAATATCAAAGATGATGCGTCACTCATGGTCTTTGATGTTCGCTTTTTTGAGTTCTTTCATTTATGATAAGCACTACTCCAACTGATGTAAGCATGAAAAAAGTTAACGGTAACAAATATGTAACCGCTTGAAATTGAGCTATAATAAAGAAAAAAGGGGGATAAGCATGAAGCAGTCAGAAAAGTGGTGGAAAGAAGCAGTTGGGTATCAAATCTACCCAGCGAGCTTTAAAGATAGCGACAACGACGGTATCGGTGATATCAACGGCATTCGCGAAAAACTTAGCTATTTGAAAGAGTTAGGGATCGACTTTATTTGGATCAACCCTATTTATCAGTCACCATTTGTCGATAACGGCTATGATATCAGCGATTATCAAGCAATCCTTGAGAAGTTTGGTACAATGGATGAGTTTGATGCCTTATTAGCTGAAGCCCATCAGATGGGGATAAAGATCATCATGGATCTCGTCATCAATCATAGTTCTGATCAGCATGAATGGTTTATTGAATCTCGCCAGTCAGTCGATAACCCTTACCGTGATTACTACATTTGGGTCGATGGCACACCTGATCAAGCCCCAAATGAATGGCAGTCGATCTTTGGCGGTTCAGCTTGGCAATACGATGAACAAACTGGTCAATACTACTTACACATTTTTGCAAAAGAACAACCTGACTTGAACTGGGAAAGTGACAAGTTAAAAGCTGAACTCTTCACGATGATCCGCTGGTGGTTAGATAAAGGGATCGATGGTTTCCGCTTAGATGCCATTTCTCATGTAAAAAAAGATGAATACTCTGTCAAGGCAACTGAGAACCCATTTTCTCCTTTTCAAAATGTCTCCGGTATTGAAGATCATTTGACAGAATTAAAAAATGTCTTTGATGAATACGATATTATGACGGTAGGAGAAGCAAGTGGGGTATCTGCAAACGAAGGACCTGAGTGGGTAGGCGAAAATGGCTATTTTGATATGATTTTTGAGTTTGACCATATTTCGATCTGGAAACATGAAAAAGACGGTGATCTAGATGTATTGAGTTTGAAACAATCATTGAGCGCTTGGCAACGAGCACTGGATGGTAAAGGTTGGAATGCTCTTTATATGGAAAACCATGACGTGCCAAGATGTGTGTCTGTCTTTGGAGATACGTCTCCTGCGTATTGGCAAGTTTCTGCAAAAGCAATCGCCATGATGTATTTCTTTTTACAAGGTACGCCATTTATTTATCAAGGACAAGAAATCGGTATGACGAATCTACCATTTTCCTCTATTGATGAGATCGATGCAGTGGATTCGAAAAGACTCTATCAACAATTGCTTGATGAAGGACGTTCTGAAGAAGAAGCATTGGATATCGTAGCCAATACCACAAGAGATAATAGTCGTACACCGATGCAATGGGATGATCATTCGTATGCTGGTTTTTCTAAGGTTGCCCCTTGGTTACTGGTCAATCCGAATTATCAAATGATCAACGTCGCTGATCAAACCAATGACCCAGAATCGATTTTATCTTTTTACAAAAAAATGATTACCCTACGTCGAGAAAACAAAGGGTTGATTTATGGTAGTTTCAATGAATATCTTCCTGAAAATGAACAGCTCTTTGTATACGAACGAGTCCTAGATGAAGAACGTTATCTGATCATCGTCAACTTGACTGATGAAGCAGCGACTTATACCTTACCAACGGAAATCGAAACAAATTGGGAAGTATTATTGGAAAATCAACCCGGTCAAGAATTTCAATCAAGTGGTACATTCGCCCCTTATGAAGCGCGCCTTTATCGAAAAATTTAGCTCACATGAAAAAACTACGAGCGTAAGAAAGGGAACAATTCTCTTATTCGTTCGTAGTTTTTTCTTATTCGTATTGCGCGCGAGGTCCGCCAATGTATTTAGGACGAGACCGTAAAGCAGTGACATGTGCATGACCCAATGTGTTATAACGAGGACGTACAGGCACTTGAACATGTTTGATGTGCATCCCGATCGCAGTATCACCGATGTCGATTCCTGCTTGAGCAACGACATGTTCCACTTCGACAGGATCGCTGAATTGTTCAAATGCTGCAACTGAGCAGGCACCTCCTGCATGGAGTGCCGGAATGACAGAGACGATCTCAAATTGTTTCTTTTCCGCTACTGGACGTTCGACGACTAATGCTCGATTAAGGTGTTCGCAGCCTTGGACTGCTAACGAAATGTCCAGAGGGTCTAATTGTTCTTTCAATGTTTCGATGACCCATTGTCCGATTTCTGCATTTGAGTTTTTACCAATATGTCCACCAACAATTTCACTGGTACTGCATCCTACAACGAATAGATCGCCTGCTTTAAGATTGGCTTCATTGAGAACGTCCGAAACCATTTCAGATAATTGCTGTTTGAAACTGTCTTTTGATACTTCCATTTTCAATTCATCCTTTTTACTTATTTTTTACCGTTGATTGTTGCAGAGGTAAACGCATCAATGCCTTTGTAAGTGGGATCGCCACCATGATACCGACAATGTTTTGGACCAAATTACTTGGTAGCGATGCGACACCGACTGGCCAGTCATAAAGCAACCAACTGGCAAAGAAGTAGCCAGCAACCATGATGATCGTTCCAAGTGATAAACCAAAGCCCCAACGCACAGAACCTTTACCCGCAAAATAGCCAGCAACCAGTCCTTGTAAGCCATGGATCAATAAAGAGAAAATCGCCCATTGGGGATAGCCGGATAATAAATCAATAAACAAACCACTTCCTGCACCAACAATCAATCCACCCATCGGCCCGAACAGAGCAGCTGCCGTATAAATGCCAACTTCACATAAGGTGACAAATCCGTTGGTTCCAGGTATTGGAATCAAGATGACCAAAGAAACCCCCACAGTTAAAGCCGTCAGCATGGCATAAATCGCAATTTTTTTAGTATTCATTCGTTATTTCCACTCCTTTTCCTTTTGACCAAACACTTCCTGTTTGATCATTCATCATGACACCATTCAAGATACAGTCATAAACAAAATCCTTACTCCGGGCAACAGCATCCGCCAAAGGATAATCTAAGACCAGATTTGCGGCAATCGCGGAAGCAAATGTACATCCTGCACCGTTGACAGTCTGTTCGTCTAACTTTTCCCGTCTAAATGAGATTGTTTCATTTCCGTTGAATAAAACATCCAATGCTTTGTTACCGATAATCCCAGTACCACCTTTGATCACTACGTTCCTAGCACCTAGTGAATGGATATATTTTGCACAATCGGTCATTTGGAGAAAAGTTTGAACGGGTTGGCCATAAAGCAGGGAGGCTTCTTTCAAATTCGGGGTCAATACATCCGCAAAAGGAAATAACTCCTGTATCATTTTTTGCATATAAGCTTGATTCAAGGTATTTGCTGTTTCCTTAAAGGCAAACACAGGATCGATCACAATGGGAACATCCTCAAAATATGTAAGGAAATCCTTCACAACGTCAATGGCTTCCAATGAATGTAATAAGCCAATTTTTATGCCATCTAAATCTGTCATACGTCGAATCGAATCTAGCTGCTTGGCTAACCATTCAGGCGGGATCGTCTCTAATATAAACGAACCATCTGAGTCAAGCATTCCGATACAGGTCAATGCACTCATCCCAAAAATATGATGGTTTTCAAATGTCTTTAAATCGGACTGTATGCCGCCACCAGCAAACGGATCAGATCCTCCAATCGTTACTATTTTTTTCACTTTTATCCCTCCACAAAAAGAGTATACCTTGTTCGAATAAAAAGAAAAACAGCCAATTGGCAGATTATCAAGTCAGCCACTTTATATAGAAAAAAGGAAAGAAATCTATATACAAAAAAACAAGCACTTTCCTAACTACAGGAAAAGTACTTGTCTGGACTATTGGAGGAGATAATTATTGATTTGCTTCTTTAAATTCCTTTTCAATTTGTAACCGTTGGACTTTCATGGTTGCTGTTCTTGGAATATCTTCGTAAGCACGAATGATCGGTGTGTTCAAACGTGGCAATTCATGGACTTGGTTCCACCAACGATCCCAATCCATCTCTTGATTCGGCGCTAAAGCAATGATTGGTTGTGGTGAATTATCTTTATCACGAACGATGACGACTTCAGCTAAAAATTCCAATGAATCCAACAAATAATCTTCGATCGCTAATGTACTATTGATCGTATCGATCAAGTCAACTTGACGATCTTTCAGATGTAGATGGCCATTTTCATCGATACAACCATAATCGCCGCTATCCCACCAAACACCATACACATTTTCTTGAAATCGAGCATCTTCTTTATAATAAGTCAATGCACGGCCTTTTGATAACAAGTGGATGTGACCATCTGTGTTCGCCGGTAGTTCATTGCCTTCTTCATCAGTGATCCTTGCTTTGGTCAAGTCACCTAACCCGACACCCATATCACGTGCGTCACTTGTTTTTAAGCTCTCCAAAGTATGAGCTTTCAAAATCATCGGTCCACATTCACTTTGTCCGTAGACTTGCAAAAAGATTGCTTCTTTTGTTGCTGACGTTTGAAGGAATACTTCCATTGTCTGATTGTTGATGGCATCAAATGTAGAGTGGTAGTAGCGAATACCTGAAAAAGCTTCTGGATGCTCTCTAGCAGTGAAACTCCACTGAACAAAGTTATTTGGATGTGTCTCTAAAGCAATTGGCGGATTCTCTAATAACAGTTTTACCACATGTTCACCTTGAGGATCTGCGATTGGCATCATCGGAAAGCCCATTGCCATAAGAGAAGAGATGCCGATGTTGAATCGTGAATGAACCGGCGAAATATGAAAAGCGACTAATTTCTTCTCGGTGATCTTAGTAAATACCATTTTTTGCCACTTTGTCCGCCAGCCCATTGAATGTGCAGAGTGGCAAATCAATTTAGGAATGCCGGTCGTGCCTGAAGTGTGAGTCATATAAGAGATTTCATCATTATCTAATTTCTTTTGTGCCACAGGAGTTGCGGGTTGTTTGAGCAAATCAGCGACAGCCAATTGTTTGCTCTTCGTGCCGTTAGTGATACCTGCAACGCGTTCACTTGTAAATTCGTCAAATAAGATAAAAGGATCTTCCAAACGATCAACAAATACTTCTAAAGTACTTGTTGGTAAATGGTAGGAAGGCATGACAGGAATTGCACCTAGATAAGAGGCAGCAACGGCCATCAAGTAGGTATCAAAAGCAGAGCTTTTGTAGATCATGATCTTGTCACCAAGTGTCACACCTAAACTAGCCAGTTGGTAGGCACGTGTTACTACTAATTCATGACATTCGCTGTAAGTGCTTTTAAAACCAAGCTCCGGAAAAGCCACTAATATCTGATCAAAAATCATTGGGACATCAGGTGTGCGTTCAGCAGCTTCTTGAAAATTCGTATAAAGATTAAGTGGGGTATAGTCGATTGTTTCCATCTTTCACGCTCCATAAATAAATTTGTTAATAAATGTACAAAGTCTTAAAATATGATAGCATATCCACAATCTAAATAACAGAAAAACCTAAATGTAAAGTTATCTTTTGGATTGAGAGGGCAGATTGGATGAAAAATGCACAATATCCATATGAGGTGACGTAAGGTTTTTTTGAGAAAATGCTTGACCACTCGCTTTTTATAAAGGATTTATCAATCATTTTTTTGTTTTTTTCAAAAAAATGTACTTATAATCAGTTATTTTTTTAATAAGATAAACGAAAATAATAGATATACTATTTGAATTAATCAGCTGTATTGAAAAGGAATGAAAAAATGTAAATCGAAGAACATCGTAAAGCAGTCGGTACATTTGAGAATAAGCGCAATAAAAATTCTGATCAAAATGCTAAGCAAGAATCAGTCAATGTAAAATGAACAGTTACGATAACCTTATTTCAAGAAAGAAGACAAAAGCAACTTGATCGTTTTTAAAAACTTTAAGTGAGGATACTTGTCAGTTAATAAATTCTTCAACAAGAAATAGATCGCATAGAAAGTGAAGAAACAGAGCGATGTAGCGAACTTTCTATGCGATGATTTCATAGATCATTGAACGATTCAACGATAGGAGAAGTCACGCATTTTCTCGTAAATTTCTTCAAATGAGTGTGGACGTACATAGCGATTGCCACAGAGATAATTCACTGCATCTTTGTCGCCTAAGTATAATTCAGTATAGTAACGGAAAGTTTTCCGACACAATTCCGGTGAAACGTTTTTGTACACCGTGATCCGATCAAGGATTTGGCGAATCGTGCGAGGCGAGATTTGTTCATCGTGTGAAGAGCGGAAAACATAGGATTCTCCAGATGCACCATTTTTATGTTGGTTGGCATAATTCGCAAGTATCGGAAGGGCTTCATTTGGAATAGGTACTCGCTCCAAACGATTCGCTTTCCGATCTACAACCAGAATCTGTTTCTTCATATCTATATTTTTCCATTTTAATTCAACGACTTCATGGATTTTCAAGCCACAATAGAGGAGAACAGCCACGATTGCCAGATTTCTTGCACGATTTTTTTGTTCAAAAAGTGCTTCCCGTGGAGAATTAAAACCTTTTTCAGGAACGAAAAGCGAGTCAAAATTACTTAATAAAGAAGCGTCGATGTAACGGGGAGCGGCAGAGGTAGTTTCTGGTAAACTATCCCCTAATAAGGAAATCTCTTTTTCAACAAGGCCTTTTTCATACAAAAAGCGTAGAAAATGATTCAAAGCATATTGCTTACGAGAGATCCCGTAGTAACCATTTTTGAATTGCTGTTGTGTTTCTTGTGCAGCAGCTGTATGAAAAGCTCGCGTGTGAAGGTAAACTTCACTTAAAAAATTAAGATAGACTTGTTTTTCCAATTGGATGATCAACTGATCATTTATTTCTTGTTTATGCGTTTTTCGTAAGTAATCTGTAAATAAATGGAAATCTTTTGCATATTCATAGCGACTGGCTAATGATAATTTTTTTGAGTTCGCCTGCAAAAATTCATTGAAGATCGGTGGTAACTGGAGCATTCGTTGTTTCAACTTTTCTTGTATCTGTTTTCTTGTTTTGACATCCATGCAAAAAACCTCCATTTCGTATCTAAAGTCATGGGAACAGGAACTAGTGTATTTCTGGAAAGATTGCTTCTGCCTCCCAAAATGTATTAGCCTGATAGGGGAGCGATGAAGGGCAACTGTTACTTGTGATCCTCGTCTTATTTTACTACAATCATTCACTGAATACTAAAAACTAAATCAATAAAAAAGACACTCTGACGTAGCATCAGCTATGGTTCAAAGTGTCTTTTCGCGTGTCACTAAATGATTATTTGATGGGTAACTGGATCTTGAAATCCACACCTACAGGCAAGTGATCTGACACAGTCAATTGTCCCTTGTGTTGCTCGATCAATTGTTTTGCGATTGCTAAGCCAAGTCCATAGCCACCCGTTTCCTTTGATCTAGCTTGGTCTTCACGGTAAAAGCGATCAAAAATCCGGTTTTTGTCTTCATCACTGATCGCAGAACCTGTATTTTTGACATGGATCACCCAGTCTTTATTGGTGCTAGCTGATGTGACAATGATCTTGTCGTGTTCACTCGTGTACTTGAGTGCGTTATCTAGCAAAATGACTAATACTTGATGGATTTTTTTCGGATCAACTAAAACACTCATGTCTGCTTGGTTATCGACTATAAATTCTTTTTGATCAATCGTTGCCATCTCTTGGAAGGGTTTGATCAATTCAGCGATAAATCCTTTTGTTTGTAGTTCTTGCTTTGCGAGCGTATCTTGACTCGAATCGCTTCGTGCTAAGGTCAATAAATCAGAGGTCAAGCCAGTCAGGCGTCTTGTTTCAGCCAATGCTTGCGCAATACTTTCAGATTCTTCGATGATCGTATGATTTGGTTTAGTAAAGAGGTGTTCCAAACTGTTTTGGATGATTGTTAAAGGTGTTCGCAATTCATGGGAAGCATTTTCCACAAATTCTCTTTGTCGGCGCCATGATGCTAAGATCGGACGCATGTTGAGCTTAGACAAATAATAGCTGACGCCAATGGAACCTAGCCAAAAGAAAATCATACAAAGGATCAAAATCGTTTGGAATGTTCGCAGAGAAGAGTTGATTTGATTGGTATTTTCTAATACTTGGACGTAGGCAACTTCTCCTTGATTTGTTGCTTTTTTAGTAATCGATCGAAAATAAAGGGGCGTTCCTTGGTCAGCTTGTGCAAGCTCAATGTCTTGGATCGTATCTAACTGACTCGTATCCAGCTTGATCCCTTCGATTTGATTAAAACGACCACCAATGGTTTCTTTATTCAAGACTTCACCTGATGCAGACCACAAGATCACTTGAGTATTGAAACGATCGCCTTCAGGTAGTGACTCTGTTTGACGTGGGGGGATCTGGGCGTTGAAAAAAGGGTTTCCCTGTTGATAACGTTCGATTTCTAATTGCACCATACGCGAGTTCATTGAGACATTCTTCAACATCAGGTTGGTCTCACGATAGGCTGACTGATTCAATAAATGTAGAATGATTCCTCCAAGCAAAAGAAAAATCAAGGCAAAGGCGGTCACATTGGCTGCAAAAAGTTTTGTACGTTGTTTATTGAAAATACTGTCTGTCATCGCCTCACTCTCCCTGTAAGATGTAGCCGACATTACGCAACGTTTTGATTTCTTTATCCAAGCCGGTCTCTCGAAGATGTTTTCTAAGATTGCTCATATAAACTTCAACGACAGTGATCGTCGTGTCAGAATCAAAGCCCCAGATACGGTCGAAAATCTGCTCTTTCGTCAAGATGATCCCTTTATTTTGCAAGAAATAAACAAGCAACTCAAATTCTTTTCCTTGAATCGGAAGTAGTTGTTTCTTGTATTCGACGGTATTTTGTTGCAAATCACAGATGATTCCTTGATACTCCAACGTATGTTCACTGAAGAGTCCGAGTGAACGTTTCAATAATGCTTTGATCCGCATCAGTAATTCTTCACGATAAAATGGTTTGGTCAAATAGTCATCCGCACCACGTTCAAATCCTTCAATTTTGTCTTCTAAACCATCTTTTGCGGTCAAGATCAGTACCGGCGTCAAGATGTTCTTTTTCCGAAGATGCGCTAATACTTCATATCCATTCATTTCAGGGATCATCAAATCAAGAACTGCTAGATCATAAACACCAGATTCCAATTCATATAAGCCTTCGCTGCCATCATAGACTTGGGTCACTTCACCGATTTCAGAAATGATCTCTTTGATATTATCCGACAATACGTGATCATCTTCGACCACTAATAATTTAATCATACATTCCACCTCTATTGCTTTCACCATATAAGTTAATTTTA
Source organism: Enterococcus pernyi (assembly GCF_045371165.1). Taxonomy (NCBI): domain Bacteria; kingdom Bacillati; phylum Bacillota; class Bacilli; order Lactobacillales; family Enterococcaceae; genus Enterococcus; species Enterococcus pernyi. Next base: position 136,330 of record NZ_JBIQDM010000003.1, on the reverse strand, counting down.
CCATGATTAGCATAAACAAAACTTAAATTTCGGATTAAGTTCCGTTTAAGCTAACCTTTGTATGATAGATGACATCACTTGATACGACAGGAGGAAAAAAATGAAATTAAAAAATGTATTCCAACGCAAAGAAACAAAATATCTGATCCCAACGGCACAGTTCCATTCTTTTTTAAAAGACTTGAAAAAACAGATGCAGATCGACGAATATGGGCTGCATACTATTTTATCCTTGTACTTTGATACACCAGACGATCGTTTCATTACCAATTCTATGACGAAACCAAAATACAAAGAAAAATTCAGAGTAAGAAGCTATGGCATATCACAGGAAACATCAATGGTCTTTCTAGAAATAAAAAAGAAGGTCAACGGAATTGTCTATAAAAGAAGAATGCCACTCACTTATGCTGAGTATCTGCAATGGCTTGATCAAAAATATTTTCTCAAGAATGAAGCCGAACAAATCCCACAGGAAGTGAATTGGTTGTTCAAAAGAAATCCAGATTTGTCGCCTAAAACAATGATCATTTATGAACGAATTTCACTATTTGGCACGTCAGATCCAGATTTTCGTGTGACGTTTGATCAGAACATCCGTTTTCGCAGTACCAATTTGGATCTATCAATCACAGGGAAAGAAACTTTGGTTGCTCCTGAGATTGGCATACTGATGGAAGTGAAAGCGCTAGGGGCGTATCCCTTGTGGTTTGTGGAGCTGTTGAACGATTATCAGCTAAGAAAAGGGAGCTTTTCAAAATACGCAGAAACGTATCAGCGACATTTATTCATTCAGACAAAGGAGAGAAAGAACCATGCTATCTAGTTTAATCGAATCAGGGACAACCATTCAACCTAAAGAATTATTGATTTGTATCGCCACTTCATTAGTTTTAGGGTTATTAGTTGCAATTATCCATATGCAACGTAACGTCTATACGAAAAGTTTTGTTGTTACCGTCGCTGTTTTGCCGATACTGGTTCAATCAGTCATCATGTTGGTCAATGGCAATCTTGGAACAGGCTTGGCGGTCGTCGGTGCCTTCAGTCTGATTCGCTTTCGTTCGGTTGCCGGTGGTTCAAGAGAAATCACTAGTATTTTTTGGTCGATGGGCATCGGGATTGCTACAGGGATGGGCTACGTTGCATACGTGGTGATATTCTCAGTTATCGTCGCGCTCTTTTTACTACTGCTTTATCTTTCATCTTTTGGCAATCAGAATAATGTAGCTGAGCGAGAATTGAAGGTAACGATTCCAGAAGATTTGGACTACCCTGAACTGTTTACCGATATTTTTGAGAAGTATACGTATACGCATCATCTCAGTTCTGTGCGAACAACGACAATGGGGAGCTTGTACGAGTTACGCTATATTCTTCTCTTGAAAAATCAACAGCAGGAAAAAGAAATCATTGATCAAATACGTGTTCGCAATGGTAATTTACCAGTCGTACTCGGTAAAGTAGCCACGAATCGTGATGAATTATAAAGGAGAAACTCGCATGAAAAAATTCTATTCATTAATCGCTACCAGCCTCTTATTAACAGCCTGTTCCTCAGCAAACTCAGCTTCTTCGGGTAAAACTAGCACAGAGGAAACAGATACAAGTACAGTGACAGATCTCTCGACAGATACGACATCTACGGAATCAGAAACGACGTTCGGTAATTATGAGACAGAAGATCTAACAACTAGCTATGAGGAAAGTTCCGCTGTCGACATCCAATTAGGGGAGGAGACAGAAGTGACAGGAGAAGGTGTCGAAGTTTCTGATAAACAAGTAACGATCACGCAAGGAGGGACTTATGTTCTCAGCGGAACATTGACTAATAGGCCATTGATCGTGAACGTGCCGAAAGAAGAAAACGTCCACCTGATTTTCAACGGTGTAACGATCATCAACTCTAACGGACCGGCTGTTGATATCCAACAAACAGAAAAAGCGATAGTGACTTTAGCAGACAACACTGAAAATCACTTAGCTGATGGAAAGACATATACACTTACTGAAAATGAGACTGAGCCAGATGCCACATTGTACAGCAAAGAAGATTTGACGATCAATGGTACTGGCACATTGACTGTCGATGGCAATTATAGTAACGGGATTCGTAGCAAAGATGACTTAGTCTTGATCTCTGGAACCTATAAGATCAATGTAAAAAATAACGGATTGAAAGGAAAAGATGCGGTATCGGTCAAAGGTGGAAGCTATCAGATCACCACCGAAGAAGGGGATGGCATCCAAGCAAATGGAACAGAGGACGAGACAAAAGGTGCTGTTGCGATCGACGGCGGGACTTTCAATATAAACAGTGGAAGAGACGGCATCCAAGCAGAAACATCCATCCGTAGCCAAGGAGCAGAAATCACGATCCAGACGGCCGACGGAGCCGATAGCACGAACTTAGATACAAATGAAAGTTACAAAGGCCTAAAAGCCGGGAATAATGTGTTGATCAGTAGCGGAAACTATACCATCAAGTGCGCCGATGACAGTATCCATACCAATAACAGTGCGGAAATAACAGGCGGGACACTCACATTAAGCTCTGGAGATGATGGGATTCATACAGACAACGAATTGACCTTCAATGGCGGCACAATTGACATCCAGCAATCCTATGAAGGAATTGAATCAGCAGTCATCACCTTCAATGACGGAGAGATATATGTTACTGCTAGTGATGACGGGATCAATGCTGGTGGTGGCAGTGACACAGAAACGACCACTGGACAGTTTGGCGCTGACAGCTTTGGTGGTCCACCGGATGAGGCGGATGAGAGCAAAGAAGTCAAGATCAATGGTGGGACAATCTACGTTGATTCAGAAGGCGACGGTTTAGACAGCAACGGGAACATTGAGATGTCTGGCGGTACGATGCTGATTGACGGCCCCGTAAATGGTGGTAATGGTGCATTGGATTATGGTGGGACATTTACTCTAACAGGCGGGACATTTGTCGCTGCTGGTTCAAGTGGGATGGCGCAAACCGTCAGTGATAGTTCTACTCAAGCGACAGTAGCGATCAGCTATGACACTGTTCAACAAGCAGATACACTCATGAGTTTGCAAACAACCGCAGGGGAAGCAGTGATTGCGTATCAACCTGCTAAAAATTATCAAACAATCGTAGTCTCGTCACCACAGCTTGCAGTTGGGGAAACGTATACGATTGCTACCGGTGGCACGACTCAAGCTGAACTTACGAATGGCTTTAGTGAACAACTATCAATCAGTGATGCAGAAGATTTAGGCACGTTCAGCTTCGCAGATACGTCAATGACGATTTCTCAATCTGGGGAAGAAGTTTCCTTTGGTCAAATGGGGCCAGGAGGTTTTTAGTTCCATCACCGAAGAGAACGAAGGATAGTGATCCCAAGAATAGCGTGCGAACAAGCGCCATTTTTGGGATCATTTTTTTGTTCATCACTACTTTCGTAACAGATTGCAAACGCTTGTGTCACATAGAATATGGCTATCTAGTGTGTTTTTTTCTTAAAAATACTAATATTATGAACGAATTTATCAGACGAAGCAATTGACTTATTGGATGCACAAGCGCTATACTTTTATCCAGTGACACTTTGTCACTCATGAAGAAATCGAAATGGAGGAATCAAAAAAATGTTTTTAGCGATAAAAGAAATGCGCTATGCCAAACTACGCTATGGGCTGATTATTGGAATCATGTTCTTGATCGCTTATGTTGTGTTTATGTTAACTGGTTTAGCAAGTGGACTCTCCGAAGAGTTCAAAAAAGCAATTGTTGACTGGCAAGCACAAGAAATCGTGCTATCAGAAGATGCCAATAAAGTCTTTGCTGCCTCTCAATTGACGAGAGAAGATCTGGATCAAGTAGACGCAAAAGACAAATCGCCTATTGGCTTATTCAGCGGAGCAGTCAAAGCAGAAGAAAAGGAAAATATCACTGTATTTGGGACGACACGCGATGCGTTCTTATTGCCTGATTTATTAGAAGGCGAGATGTTCAAACAAAAAAATGAAATCATTATTTCCAAAAATATGGCAGATCTAGGTTTTTCGATTGGCAAAAAAATCAAAATCGGTAGCTATGATGAAGAACTAACAATCGTTGGGATCTTCCCTGAAACTTATTACACGGTGGGGCCGGTCGTTTATACAGACCTTGATACATGGACACAGTTGAAATTTGGCGATCAGCCTTTTGCTTCGGATGAGAAGAAGCCGATCAATGCCATTGTCACGAAACAAGCTGCCACTATCCAATCGGATGGGGCATCAAAAACATTACAAAAATTGTCGATTGACGACTTTATTCAAAGTCTCCCAGGTTATTCTGCACAAAACATGACATTGAATGCGATGATTTATTTCTTGTTTGTCGTTGTTGCAGCAGTTGTAGGCATCTTTATGTATGTGATCACCTTACAAAAAACAGCGATTTTCGGTGTGATGAAAGCACAAGGGATCAGAAATTCATTTATCGCCCGTTCCTTACTAGCACAAGCATTCATCGTAGGAGTGGTTGGTGTAGCATTCGCAGTAGGGCTTGCTTTCTTGACTAGTTTGATCTTACCGACTGCCATGCCTTTCGCGATCATGTGGCCTCAGTGGCTTTTATATAGTGGGATATTGATACTCGTAGCAATGATCGGTGGGCTATTCTCCATTCGGACAGTCGCTAAAGTTGATCCAGTTATTGCGATAGGAGGGTAATAGAAAAATGAAAGAAATCTTGACAATGAAAAATATCGTCAAAAAATTCGGCAACGGCCGAACAGAAGTGACTGCACTAAAAGAAATCAATTTTTCAGTGAAACAAGGAGAATTTGTCAGCATCATCGGCCCTTCTGGTTCAGGGAAAAGTACATTTTTAACCATCTCTGGTGGTCTTCAAACACCTACTTCAGGTGAAATTCACATTAACGGTCATTCGTTTTCTGAATTAAATGAAAAAAAACGAGCAGACTTACGCTTTAAAGAAATTGGCTTCATTTTACAAAGTTCAAATTTGATCCCTTTCCTAAAAGTCAAAGAACAGTTTTACTTAGTCGATCGTGTCGCTAAGAAAAAAGCAGGGGATGAGCGAATCGACGAATTGCTGAAATCATTGGATATCTATGAGTTAAAAGACAGTTATCCAAAAGATTTATCCGGTGGAGAAAGACAACGAGTAGCGATCGCAAGGGCTTTATTCAATGACCCAAGCTTGATTTTAGCGGATGAACCCACAGCAAGCTTAGATACGGATCATGCCTATGAAGTTGTCAAATTGTTAGTCAAGGAAGCCCATGAGAAGCAAAAAGCGACCGTCATGGTCACGCATGATTCTCGGATGATCCAGTGGAGCGACTGTGTCTATCGCATGGAAGACGGCTATTTAAAAGAACAAGCTAAAGCTTAAGCAGTAAGGAGAGTGTTTATGCCAAAAGAAACATTTTTCAATATTTCCAAAGAAAAACAGCAATGGATCTTAGAGATTTTATTAGATACATTTTATGATCAGCACATCAGCCAAGTCAAAGTTTCAGAAATCGTTGAAGCAATGGGGATGTCTCGTGGTGCATTTTACAAATATTTTCAGGATTTAGAAGATGCGTATACGTTTACTGTCCGAAACTATTCCAATCAAGTCCATGGAGATATCATCGCTTCGATCAATCGAAATCGAGATCATTTTTTCTTAGGAATCGAAGAATATCTCGCCTGGTGTGGACAGCTAAGTAAAGATAGTTCTTATTGGCGATCCATCAAATTACTCACACGTGCAAACGATCTAGGTTCAGCGAAGCGTTCAAATGATCAAGGTGACACATCGATGGTTGAACAATGGCTTGATTTGTTAAAAATCAACCAGATCGTCATGGCTACGACAGAAGAAGCCATCAGCTTTTTATATTTCGTGATGGCTCTTGTCATGAATTCTTTGACAGATTATATGATCAACCAATGGACAGCTGAAGAACTAGTAGAGGATTTCCGCTATAAAGTCAAATGGCTAGAGATAGGGGTAAAGAGTAAGGCTAATAGTTAGACAAGTCTATAAATAAAAAGAAGCATCTACTTCCACATCATTCTTTGTAATTGGGAGTAGGCGCTTCTTTTTTATACAATAGCTGAATAACCATGATTAAAGCTTGATGGTAAACATCTGGAGCATTGATCATCTCAAGTCAAGACAACTTTTATCCCCACCTCATCGAAAAAAATAGGTTTTCTATTGACTTGGAGTTTACTCCAGAGACTATACTAAATAATGAAGATACATATACAAACCAACAGGAGGTCTTTAAATGAAAAAACTTTATCTCATGCGTCATGGTCAAACCTTGTTCAATCAATTAGGGAAAATCCAAGGGGCTTGTGACTCTCCATTGACAGAAGCTGGGATCAGACAAGCAGAGGTGGCAAGAGACTATTTTGAAACCAATCAAATCACCTTTGATGCGTATTATTCATCCACACAAGAACGAGCTTCTGATACGCTAGAAATCATTATCGGGGAAAAAGAATATCAGCGATGTAAAGGGTTAAAAGAATGGAACTTTGGCCGATTTGAGGGAGAAAGTGAAGCATTGAATCCTAAACGACCAGTTGGCGAAACTTCCTATGGTGATTCATTTGTTCCTTATGGCGGTGAGTCGGCAAAAGAACTCCAACAAAGAATGAACACGACCTTGATCGACATCATGGAAAAAGAGCACCAAAGCGTGTTAGCAGTTAGCCATGGTGGTGCCATGTATTTATTCATTCAAAAATGGTTGCCTTATGAGCAAGTGGCCAAGATAAAATTTTCAAATTGTTGTATTTTAGAATTCGAGTATAGCGATCGTCAATTTTCATTCATCCAGGCGATCAATCATCAATTTTAAGTTTTTTTGATGAATGAAGTTTTATACGCCCATACTAATAGCCCAAAGACGAAACGAAGGATTCAGTCTTTGGGCTATTATTTTGTTACTACAACGCTTACTTCTTGTATTCCTTTAACAATCCTTTTTGGATCAACTCTTGTTTTTCTTTCAAATTCAATAAATTTTCTTGGTAGTTTTGCGTATACATCAAGGAGTATAAGGTATTCAAGACATAGTCGAAGGCAATTTGAGAAGAGAATGTAGCAACTTTCGCAAAATCATACTCTTCTTGAGACACGACCAACCGCATGGCTGCTTTCTTTGCCATTTCAGACTGTTCATTTCCTGTGATCAATAAACTAGGTGCGCCAATATGTGCTAGATAGGTAAGAATACGTTCGTAATGATGGATGCGTCCACTATAGCTAATAAAAATCCCGCAGTCATTTTCCGTCAAATTAGCCGCATTCCAGGACGAATCGCTATATTCTTCGGCTAAGATCAAGAACTTATTTAGTTTAACTAATTTATTTTGGAATTTCCGAGCAGTTGTTTGCGAATCACCTTTTGCAAATAAGAAAATGCGCTCTGCTTTGTTTAAAACAGTCGCGATGGTTTCTAACGATTGATCTTCCATTTGAAATTGCGCTTTTTTGATAGCTTGAATGGATAGATCTGCCATTTTTTTGGCAATCATCTTCGCATCATCATCAACGGTAAAAGGAAAATTAGGATCGATGACTTGATTGAACTGAGCAACCAGTTGGTGGACTTCTCGTCCTAATTCAAAGCGAAATTCTTTAAATCCGCTATAGCCGATTTTTTTACAGAATCGGATAATGGCGGAATGGGAGGTATAGGTCTCCTTTGCCAGCTCTTCAATCGTCATATAAACTGCTGCTTCCAAATTCATCCGCAGATAATCGGCGATCCGTTTTTCATTTGTAGTAAATGTTTCTTGTTGGGTTAATTTTTCTTCGATAAGCATCCATCACACACCTCCAAATCTATCTTACTGAATAACTAGAAAAATAACCACTTCTTTTTACAGTAGTCTAAGATTGAACATCTTTTTCAAAAATATCGACATTCTTTCAATTTCTTTGAACATTTCTACCAAAAAAACTAGAGTCGGCTTTCTTTTACCTATTGTGCGCTATACTCAAGAAAAGAAATCATTCGAAAGTAGGAGGAAACGACATGTTAACAATCGCATATTTAGGTAATGGTAAAAGTACCAATCGCTATCATTTACCCTTCTCAAGAAGGCTACCAGACAAAATCAACGTCAAAAAAATCTACTCTCCATCAGCACCAATTTGGGAAACTTTTGATGAGATCGAATATACCGATCAATTGTCTGATCTGTGGAATGATCCTGAAATCCAATTAGTAGTCATCACGACACCAAGCCAATTTCATGCAGAATACGCCAAACTTGCTTTGGAAAATGGCAAGAACGTGTTAGTCGAAAAACCTTTTGCAGAAACTTCAAAAGAAGCAAAAGAATTATTCGATTTAGCAGCGGAAAAAGGACTATTTATCCAATGTTATCAAAATCGCCGCTTTGATTCGGACTTTTTGACTGTCCAAAAAGTGATCGAAAGTGGAAAGCTTGGTGATATTTTAGAAGTGGAAATGCACTATGACTACTTCCGTCCAGAAATCCCAGAGGGTACAAAGGAATTTTCAGTTGCCAACAGCTACTTATATGGCCATGCTTGTCATACAGTGGATCAGGTCCTTTCTTATTTTGGTGAACCAGATGATATCCATTACGATGTCCGTCAATTACTAGGAACCGGCCGAATGAATGATTACTTTGACTTAGACTTTTACTACGGTCGAATGAAAGTTTCGATCAAATCAAGTTATTTCCGTATCAAAGAACGTCCTAGTTTTGTTGCCTATGGCAAAAAAGGGATGTTTGTCAAACAAACAAAAGACCGACAAGAAGAACACTTGAAAATGTTCTATATGCCTGAAAACGCGGACTTCGGGATTGATCAAACGGAACACTATGGTGTATTGACCTATATTGATAAAGAAGGAACTTATCATGAAGAGAAAGTTGTTTCTGAAGTCGGAGATTATCGCCGAGTGTACGAAGGAATCTACGAAACGTTGATCAATGGTGCAGAAAAAATCGTAAAAGATGAAGAAACGTTATTACAAATGAAAATATTAGAAACAGGTATCCAACAGATTGAAGAAGCAAAAACTGCATTTGAAAATTAAGGATATTGTTACATCCAAAAGGGGATACTCTTTTTCCAAGTAATGAAAGAATCGAGCCGTAAATCCAAAGGATGATTTACGGTTTTTTCGTTTATCCTGCCCACTGATTCACACAATGCAACAACAAATTCTCAAAGAGCAAATGCTAAATTTTCATTCGCCTTTTGTTTGATTTTCTGTTACTATTTAGTAAACAGTAAACAAGAGGTGAGTAAATGGCATCTATACGTGATATCGCAAAAATCGCTGGGGTTTCAGCAGCGAGTGTTTCCCGTATCCTGAATGAAGATCCCACATTTAGCATCAACGAACAAACGAGGATACGTGTGATTGAAATTGCCAATCAATTAAATTATTCTGTCGATAAAAATAAACGCGGCAGTCGAAGTTTAGGAGATGAAATGACGATTGCCTTGATCGTTCGACATCAAGAAGAAGCAGAATTAGATGATCCCTATTTTCGCAAAATCCGTGGTGGCATTGAAAAAGAAGCAGCAAAGTGGCGTTTTCGCACGATCCGTGCTTTCCATATGAGAGATGCCCATAAAGAATGGAAAGAGTTAGCGAAATATGGTGCAGTGATCATGATCAGTGAAATGACGATTGAAGCAACGAAAAAAATCGCTACAATCAATCCCAACTTGATCTTGGTGGATAATTACTCGAACTCTGAGGAATTTGATTGTATCCAAACCGACTTCCAACAAAAAACCGTTGAAGTATTAGAAGTTCTCTATAAGAAAGGCCATCGAAACATCGCATTTATCGGTGGATACAGCAGTCAAGTAGCTGAAAACGGTGAAGTTCATAAAAACAAAGAAGAGATCCGAGCGGAATCTTACCTTAAATGGATGAAATTAAATGGCCTGCCACATTATGCCAACACCTATCAAGGAAACTGGAAACCTGAAGATGGCCTTCGTTTAGGCAAAGAGTTATTGGCGCAATCCTCACCGCCCACAGCAGTTATCGTCGCCAGTGATCCGATGGCAGTAGGTGTCTATAAAGCAATCAGTGAAGCAAATAAAAAAATCCCTGATGATATTGCTGTCGTGAGCTTTGATGATATCGAAATGGCTCAATTCATGACACCAAGCTTATCAAGTATCAAGGCAAATCCGGAAGAAATGGGGCGTTTAGCTGTACGCTTAGCGAAGGAACGCATGTTAAAAGAACGAACGATGCCGATTCGTGTGATCTGTCACAGTGAACTCGTCTTACGAGATTCCATCGGACAGGACAGTCCGCTTTTAGATTAACTCATTTTGCACATTTAACCCTTGAAAAAGTTCGAGAATCTCTCTTTCTCGAACTTTTTTTGTGTTCTCTCTTGTGTAAACATTAAGTAAACAATTATACTCACCAAGTAAACGTTTGCACATATTAAATAAAAGGAGTTATCCCACATGAAATTTGTCGATAAATTAGCTGAAAAAATGGTGCCCGCTGCAACGCTGATCGCAAATAATAAATATCTACTCAGTCTCCGAGATGGTTTTATGATGGCTTTTCCCGCAACAATGTTTGCTTCCATCATGATCATTATCCAAAATTTGCCAACAACATTTGGCTTCGCTACTTTTCTGCCAGAAGCATTCAATACCTTTTTAAATGAGTTCTTTGGTCCTGTTGGCAATGCGACAATTAGTATTTCTGCACTTTTTATTGTATTTGGGATTGGTTATCAATTGGCTGGGCACTACAAACAACCACAAATCTTTGCTGGTGCCATTTCACTTTCTTGTTTCATCATGCTGTTACCGTTTGGGAGCGATGAAACCATGGGTACGTTTATTCCTTTATCGAAGCTAGGCGCTGAAGGGATGTTCGTGGGTATCTTGACAGCGATCGTCGCTACAGAAATCTATAGCCGGATCAGTCGCTCAGGGTTTACGATCAAAATGCCAGAATCTGTACCGCCGATGATTGCTGAATCTTTTGTGGCCATCATCCCTGGAGCTGCTCCTTTGTTTTTATTCAACATCATCCGCTATCTATTTACTTTTACCACCTGGGGAAATGCAGTCGATTTCGTTTATCAGATGTTGCAACAACCTTTGATGGGACTTGGCGGAACTTTACCAGCTGTATTGATCGCTGTTTTCTTTACGCAACTTTTCTGGTGGTTCGGTATCCATGGCACGTTAGTCATCAATGCAGTGATTGATCCAATCATGGGTGCTTTAGCCATCGAAAACTTTGAAGCATATAAAAATGGCGTTGAGCAGTTGCCACATATCATCAATACGACCTTTATGGGGGTGTTCGTCAATCAAGGAATGCAACTTGGTATTTCGATCACGATGGCGTTCTTTATTGCTCGCTCCATCCGAATGAAGAAAACGATGAAAACGATCATGGCGCCAGCGATCTTTAATGTATCAGAACCAATGACTTTTGGACTGCCCGTCGTGCTGAACCCTATAGCATTCATCCCTTGGATTCTAGCGCCACTAGCTTCTACCACGATTTCATACTTTGCGATTTACTTCGGCTTCGTTCCTCGTCCAATCGGGGCAACGGTTGTCTGGACGACGCCGATTTTACTGTCAGGGTGGTTAGGAACTGGTTCGATCACCGGCGCACTTTTACAAATCGTAACAGTAGTTGTGATGACACTGATCTGGGTGCCTTTCTTAGTTGCAATGGACCGTGAATATTTGAAGGAAGAACGCCAACAAGTGAAACAAGAAAAAGAAAACCAACTGATGGATGGAAAAATCACCATAGAAGAACAGTAGGGAGTGATTCGTATGCGGATCGATACCTTGAACTACCGAAAGAAAATACCGACACACCCCGCACATTTTTACCAAGTACTTCTTGAAGAACAATTAAACTATTTTCACAGCAAGGACTCTTCAATTACCGAGCTGACAGAAGGAGCAGCCGTCACGACTGCGCTTCAAACAAAACTAGGGCAAGCGACTGTCGAAAGTACGCTAACGATCCAACGTTTAGTCAAAGATGAACTACTTGAAATGACTACTGATTACTCCGGTGGAAAAATCATTCAAACCTACCAACTGAAACGTCATGATGAGCAGCAGTTCACATTGTATTATTCTGAAAGAAATGAACTGGTTGATGCCAAAACGCAGCTGAGTTTGCTTTTTGTCCTGCCATTTTATAAATTCTTTTACAATCGTCAGTTAGCCAAAAGAGTCAATTATTTGATACAAAAGCTCTGATTTCTCCATAAACAATGAATGGAGGAACAAAACGTCGTTCTCTTCATTCCTTGTCTGTTTTACTAACTAAAAATTAAGAGGTGTTGCCTTCCATGATTGAACAATTAAATAACCGCATATTTCACATGAATAATTCGCAAGTTAGCTTTATTCTCCATGTCATGCAAAATGGACAGATCGAGCAGATTTATTACGGGAAACCTTTACATGGCTTATCTGTCGAAGAAATCGACTACTTGGTCACAGATCAAAATAAATCTGCTGGAACAGTCAAGTTTTTTGAAGATGACCCTAACTTTACGTTGACTGATCATCCACAAGCATATCCTGTGTATGGTTCTTCTGATTTCAAAGAAGGCGCGATCGAACTTTCAAGCAACCAAACGCCTTACTACACAGATTTCCGCTTTGTCGAAGCCACGACTAAAAAAGGCAAGAAAAGAACCTTAAACTGTCCCGCTACCTATGGGAATGAGGAAGAAACTGAAACACTCTCATTGCGATTAATGGATCAGGAACGTCAGTTAGAACTAATACTTCATTACACATTATTTTACGATTCCACCGCCATTGTACAAAGTCAGACGCTGATCAATCAATCTGAGGCAGAGTTACAGATCCATCGCATGCTTTCAGGGGTCTTGAATCTTTCTACCAAAGCATATGATTTCACTCATTTTTCAGGTGCTTGGTTAAAAGAACGGCATGAAAAGAAACGACCGCTTGAACAAGGAGTCGTAGCGATTGGCTCACTAAAAGGTGCAAGTAGCCATCAGCATAATCCCTTTATCCGGCTAGAACATCAAAATTCAACGCTTGATCAAGGAGAGGTCTATGGAATGAATCTCGTTTATTCCGGTAATTTTCTCGCTCAAGCAGAAGTGGATGAATGGGATAAAACGCGAGTGATGATCGGTATCCATCCGACACAATTTACTTGGGCATTAGCGCCTAAGGAAAGCTTTACGACACCCGAAGCAGTCTTGATGTATAGCGCTGCAGGTATGAATGGTCTTGCCAAACAATTGACACATTTTATCGAAAACTATCTGATTGATCGTCAATGGCAAGACACGCCACGGCCAATCGTCTTCAACAACTGGGAAGCAACGTATTTCGATTTTACTGAGGAAAAACTCTTGTCCCTTGCGACCATTGGAAAAGAATTAGGGATGGAATGTTTTGTCTTAGATGATGGCTGGTTCGGCAAACGAAACAATGATCGTTCCTCATTAGGTGACTGGACGCCTGATAAGCAAAAATTCCCACACGGTTTGGCTTCCTTTGCAACAAAGCTCAAAAACATTGGTCTTCAATTCGGCATGTGGTTCGAGCCTGAAATGATCTCTCCTGATAGTCAGTTATTGGAAAAACATCCAGATTGGGTGGTGAAACATCCCTATTCACGTATCTCGGTGGGACGTGGACAATATGTGCTTGATTTTGCGAATCCGGCGGTTGTTGAAGGAATCTATGAGCAAATGGCAAAGATCATCGAAGAAACGAATTTAACTTATATCAAATGGGATATGAACCGCAATATTACTGAAGCCTATTCCGCTTATTTAGAAAAACAAGGGATGCATCAACAGGAGTTTTTCCATCGCTATGTCCAAGGCGTCTACACGCTTTACGGTAAATTATTGACCAGCTATCCTGATCTTTTGATTGAAGGTTGTGCTGGCGGGGGAGGGAGATATGATTTAGGTATCTTATTTTATAGTCCGCAAATCTGGCCTAGTGATACCAGTGATGGGTTGGAACGCTTAAGTATTCTTAGCGGAACAATGGCAGGATACCCCCTTTCTAGCTTTAGTAATCACGTCTCTGCTTCTCCGAATCATCAAGTATTACGTGAGACCTCTTTATCATTCCGCCAAGATGTAGCCATGTTTGGGCCTTTAGGCTATGAATTAGACCTATTGACTTTGACAGAAGCAGAAAAACAACAGATCAGCGACCGGATCACTTTTTACAAAGCCCATCGTCAGTTGCTGACTCATGGTGAATTTCTCCAGATCTTGCCAAATCATCCGTATGATAATGAAATTTGTTGGGGGGTATTTAATCACGATCGGTCAGAAGCAATCATTGGTTTTTATCAAAAATTAGGACGTGCAAATCCAGCTGCACAGGCATATTTACCACTTCCAGAATGCCTGAATAAGGATAGTTATTATCAAATCAATGAAAAAGAAACGATTAGCGGTCATTTCCTGATGAATGTTGGTCTGAAAAAACCACATTTGTTCAATGGAGCCAACCATACGACGTACCAACTTGCAGGAGACTGTCAATCATTCGTCTATCATTTGGTAGAAAGGAGGGAAATGAAGTGAAGACTTATAATGACACACGTTTACTCCATGGTGGGGATTATAATCCGGAACAATGGTTGAATCACCCTGAAGTTTTGAAAAAAGATTTTGAGTTGATGGACAAAGCACATGTCAATACCGTAACTGTCGGGATCTTTTCATGGAGTACATTAGAACCAGAAGAAGGGGTTTATCACTTTGACTGGTTGGATAAAGTGTTTGAAGAGATGCACAAACGTCAAGGACGTGTGATCTTGGCCACACCAAGTGGCGGACGACCGCAATGGCTGAGTGAAAAATATCCAGAGGTGAATCGAACGAATGCAAAAGGACAAAAGCATCATCATGGCTTTCGCCATAACCATTGCTACACATCCCCTATTTATCGAAAAAAAGTCCAGCAAATCAATCGGCGTTTAGCTGAACGATATGGTGTCCATCCGGCATTATTGCTGTGGCATATCAGTAATGAATACTCAGGAGAATGCTACTGTCCACTTTGTGCAGCCAAATGGCGTGAGTGGGTCAAAGCGAAATATCAAACCTTAGAAGCGGTGAATGACGCTTGGTGGATGACATTTTGGAGTAATGATTATTCCAGTTGGTCACAAGTTGTACCACCTTCGCCTCTTGGAGAACATAAAGTACATGGCATGGACTTAGACTGGAAACGATTTGTGACAGATCGGACGATCGATTTCTTTTTACATGAAATCGAACCGATCAGAGAACTCACACCAGCAATCCCAGTAACGACTAATTTTATGGCAGAAGGCCATGATCAACATGACTTTATTCCCTTGGAAGGACTTGATTATTCCCGATTTGCTGAAGTTGTAGATATCGTCAGTTGGGATAGCTACCCCGACTGGCATAACCCGTACGAATCCTTACATGTGACCGCCATGAAATCAGCTTACGTCCACGATCAATATCGTTCATTGAAGAAACAACCGTTTCTCGTGATGGAATCGACGCCTAGTTACGTGAATTGGCACGCATTCAACAAGGCGAAGAAGCCAGGGATGCACCTGCTCAGTGGGATGCAACAACTGGCACATGGGTCAGATAGCACACTCTATTTTCAATGGCGGCAATCACTAGGAAATTCCGAAAAATTCCACGGGGCGGTGATCGAACATGACAATTCAGAAAACAATCGAGTCTTCCAAGAAGTAGCGGCTTACGGAAAACGATTAGACACTTTGTCTTCGATCAAAGGTACACAAACAGAGGCAAAAGTCGCTATTTTATTTGACTGGGAAAGCAATTGGGCATTAAAAAGAGGCGGTGGTTTTGGTCGTCCAACTCGTCGTTATATCCAAACACTACAAGAACATTACCGATTCTTTTGGGAAAGAGATATCGCTGTTGATATTTTGACGCCAAATCAAGACTTCTCTAATTATGCTTTAGTCGTTGCACCAATGCTCTATTTGATGCGGGAAGAAACAATGGTTGCACTCTCAGAGTATGTCAAAAATGGTGGTACGTTGATTGGTAGCTATTTTACCGGAATGGTCAATGAACACGATCGGTTACATCTTGGAGAATGGTCACAAGTATTGCAAACACTTTTTGGTGTCTTGCCAAAAGAGCTTGATACGCTTTATCCAGGTGAACACAATCAAATCCTTTACAAGGAACAAACGTATCAAACAAAAGACTACTGTGGTATCGTCAAAGAAACGACAGGGAAGGTGAGGGCTACTTACCAAAAGGACTTTTATACTGGTACGCCAGCTTTAGTTGAAAATCGCTTAGGGAAGGGGACTGCTTATTATTTAGCGGCTCGTACCAATCTCGATTTTTTAGAAGTATTTTACCAACCGATCATCGAAAAATTAGCGTTGCAACAAGGAATCGTTAAGGCATCACATCCAAAAGTATCGATTCAATCGCGAACAGATGGGACACAGAGTTATTACTTTCTAATGAACTTTTCTGATGAGATGCAACAACTTGAGTTACTTGATCCTCACTTGGCTATCGAAACAAATCAAACGCTTACTGGTATACTAACGTTTGCACCTTACGAAGTGAAAATTCTAAGGAAAGAAAATTAATACGAATGAATACGCCTTTATGTTTTGACAGTTATTTTATTCTTGTTGTAGGATAGAGACAGAGCAACAAGGAGGACGAGAACATGACAAATTATGATGGAGAAAAAGAAAAACGCTTAAGAGGGTCAATGGCGCCTAAAACAGATGATGAAGTTGCATTAGCCGGAACTAATTCAGGTGAAACAACAAATAAAGAAGAGGCGTTAGCTGGGACCAACTCCGGGGAAGAAAAAGAAGTCGCGATGTCTGGTTCAAATGCTGTGGAAGAAGAGTCTGAGCATCCTACAAAGAAACATCATTTGAAGGACGAACTAGAAGAAGTGGTAGAAGAAGCGAAAGAAAAATTTGACGCTTTTAAAACGAAACACAAAGAATAAGTAATCAAAAAAAGAACTTGTATCCACATGAGCCATGTTGAAGGCTTACGGATGCAAGTTCTTTTCTATTTTTTCAAAATAAGTCAAAAAGAGTTTTTTTCGGACCAGCCTTTCATTATAAACTATGATTGCTTATTGTATGTCTAAAGGAGGTGAAACATAGTGGTTGGTCAAACAGACATCATTCAATTATTGACAAAATATTTTATCAATAACACATCTATGATCATCGGCATCACAAGTTTTGTTATTGTTTTGTGTGTTTTTATTTCTGTAAAAATGGTTGCACAACCTAAAATGGAGAAACCATCTAAACAAGCACTCGCCAAAAGTCGGTATAAAAAGAGTAAGTAATCACTGGAACAAAGAGGAGTAGGGGGAAAAAGAAAATGGGCATGTTCTGGGTTTCAACATTTATTGCGCAACAGCAGGAAAATTTTTCACCATCTAGTCAAGCAGGTAAGCTTGCTGCTTTTGTTATGGCGTTTATTATTCAGTTTGGTTTTTCTGGCTTTTTTACGGTTTACTTACTTGTCGTAATTATTTGGCAAATTTTCAAATATATAAAAAGAGTGACTCGTAAAGATCGCAGGCATTTTAAAAAAGAAGTTGCGGCTTCATATAAAGTCCAAGAAGAAAGAGTTAAAAGCAATATAGAAAAAGAAAAGGCCCGAGCAAGTAGACAAAGTGATGTCTTTGAGCCATGGAACCAGAATGAGGAGCAAAAAGATTGAGGAACTTTATACTGTATCAGTTTCATCGATTATTCAATACAAATACATATCGGGAAATGTTATTCCAACGAATCAACGAAGCCATCTATTCGACTTATCATGCTGCAAACTATCCTAAATCTACTGGTGAAAATGAAATGGAGCGGTTAGCTAAGAAGCTCAAGCGCAGCGAAAGAAGAAAAAACTTGCTCCCTAAACTTGGTGATCCACTCTATAAAAAACCTTCTTCAAGAATTTATGTCGAAGATTTACAACTAAAAATTTCTCCTACTCGTTTGGAAGAAGATCCTAATTTTAGTTATATTTCACGACAATCCAGTACCAATTCTTTACCTGATGAACATCAAACTTATCAACCAACAAAACCTGAACTTATGTCTTTACGATCTAAAGTTAAAAACCTTTCACCGCAAATGACTGCTTTAGCAAAAGCAAATGATCCTTCAACTAAAGAATTGCCCACTTCTCGTAAAGAAATACCAAGAGTGAGAAGAACACAATCTGACTATAAACGTTATTGACTTTCTATAAAAAAAAATTATAGTATATATAATTTCTATATTATTGAAAAATGATGGTAATCGATTTATAATTTTCATGAAAATAACAAAGAACGGATGAAAGGTGTGTTAGACATGAAAAAAACAAGTCGTAAAGTTGTAATCGTAGGTACAGGATTTGTCGGTACAAGTATTGCTTATGCGATGATCAATCAAGGTGTTGCCAATGAACTTGTCTTAATCGATGTCAACCAAGAAAAAGCAGAAGGAGAAGCTTTAGACTTACTAGATGGAATGGCATGGGGCGAAAAGAACGTTTCCGTATGGTCTGGCACGTATGAAGAATGTCAAGATGCAAATTTAGTGATCTTAACTGCTGGCGTGAACCAAAAACCTGGTCAAACTCGCTTAGATCTAGTGAAAACAAATGCAACAATCACTCGTCAAATCGTTAAAGAAGTAATGGCTTCAGGATTTGATGGTATCTTCGTTGTTGCTTCAAACCCAGTCGATATTTTAACTTACTTAACATGGCAAGAATCTGGTTTACCAGCTTCAAGAGTGGTAGGAACTGGAACAACTTTAGATACAACTCGATTCAGAAAAGAAATTGCTTTGAAACTTGCAGTTGATCCACGTAGCGTACACGGTTATATCTTAGGTGAGCATGGGGATTCAGAAGTAGCTGCTTGGTCACATACTACAGTCGGTGGTAAACCAATCATGGAATATGTTGAGAAAGATCATCGTTTAGAAGAAAATGATTTAACCGTACTTGCTGACAAAGTAAAAAATGCAGCTTATGAAATCATTGACCGTAAAAAAGCAACTTATTACGGTATTGGTATGAGTACGACTCGAATCGTCAAAGCCATCCTAAATAATGAACAAGCTGTACTACCAGTTTCAGCTTACTTAAATGGCGAGTATGGTGAAGAAGATATCTTTACTGGTGTGCCATCGATCGTTGATGAAAATGGGGTAAGAGAAATCATTGATCTATCGATCACACCTCAAGAAAAAGCAATGTTCCATCAATCAGTCAGTGAATTAAAAGCCGTACTTGATACTGTACGCTAACATCAGCAATGAAATGAACAAAAAACGGGAACAATCGGAATAGCAAAAAAATTATTTCCGATTGTTCCCGTTTTTTTTGATGATAGAAGAGTATATAGAAAAGAAAGGAGTATTTATGGGTATAGCTATTATTAATGAAAAAATAATGCCTTTAGTTGGTATTGCGTTTCTATTATGGATCGTGATTCTCAGTTTATTACTTATCTCTTTACTATGCAAGAATAAGAAAGCAAAGTACAGCTGGGATAAAAAAGGAGCCAAGGTTGTTCCGTTAGTTTTGGCTGTTGTTTTACATATTCTATTTGGAGTATTTATTGGGATTATTTTTTATCATATTTCTGTGATCCGTTTTTAGTGAATTATAAGAACATTTGAACGGAGAAGAGGGCATTCGTAGATAGAGAAAAAAGAGGCTATAGGGCTTAGACTCTTACAATTTGTTGAATTTATCAACGATTTTCTTCTTCTCCATTGCGATTTTTTCTAAGTCTAAAATCGCTTTCTTTGCACGCATCAGCTCGATCATTTCAATCATATCTTGTTCATTGGCTTCATTTAATATGTACTGTTTGATTTTTTCTTTCTCCAGTTTGACAATTTTCATTTTTTATCACCACAGTGATTATTCTATAGATAACATATCACATTAAACTTGGCCTAAGAGAACCAAAAAAGTGATTTTCGAGGAAAATAAGGAACTTAAATAGCTAAGTTATTTAAAGTAATGATAATAGAAAAAGATCGTTAAGATACGATTCATGAATAAACATATGAAATTAGCAAAACATATTATTAAAATGGCTGATATAGATTAGTTGATGATAAATACATAAATTGACGAAGTCATAAAAAATTCTTGAGACCAACTGAAATCTGATGCAAGAATGTCAATCTGATATTTTGTAGATTGTAGGAATATAGATTTAAAATCTAAGTTTTCTGTAAACAGATGGTTGGTAAGTAATAGAAAATAAACAAATCAAGTGCAAAATAATTTTAAAATTTTGCAGAAGGGCCAAAAATCGGTTTTGTGGTAAAATTCGGATTAATTCAGGTTGATAATGGTTTATACTTCATTTGAATCTACTTTGTATAATATATAGAATGTCGTGGACCACTTAAAATCTCAAACAGTAACCGTAAAAAACAGCCTAGGAGGTCCCTAAGCTCTTTTTTATAGTTTCTTTACTTGATATTTTTTTATTTATACATGTGTTATAATACTTGCCAGGAGGTGTTACTATGGCTAGACCGCCTATGAAAGATCCTACCAAAAAAAAGAAACAAGTATCTCTTACCGTTTCTCCAGATCTGATTACTTTGGCACGTGCTAGGGGAATCAATTTAAGTCAACTGTTGGAAAAGGCAATTTTAGAAGAAGTTTCCAAAGGAAATAAAGAATTGCAGAGATAGTAGGATAGTAAAATAAAAAAATAAAAAAATATATTAAAATACTTGCTAAAAAGTTTATTTTTTTGTATTATTTAAATAAGGGTTAAAACAAGTGTAGATCTAATTCGAATTATCGGACTAAATCTTATTTTTTTTACCTTTTAAAACAAGTATTAAAATACATTTTCAAAATAAGTTAACTTGGGAAATGGAGGAATGACATGAACGTAGAACAAGAAGTAATCGTATTAGGAATGTCGCCGTATAGCTTTAAAAACGACGACAAAGAACAAGTTGAAGGGTTGACTGTCCACTACGTCGCACCTAAAGAGCCTCTAGAGAACGGCACTGGCTTAAAACCTATCAAGGCAACTATGGATTATCAGGAATATTCCAAGTACCAGCACCAACAATTTCCAGCTCTATGTACCCTAAAAGGCGAGTTCCGTTTTTCGTCCAATCGAATTGCGATTGTCTCATTTAGTAATTTCAAGCCAATTTTTGAATCAGCTAAGTGAACGCCATGGAATCATTAGACCCACAGCTTTTACAGGATATCTTAAGCGAATTAAAGACGTTTAATCAGAATTATTCTGACGAGCTAGAAAGAGCGGAGAATGAACGCACTATACAAGCTACTGAGGATTCTCGTCATGCTGAAATACTTGCTGAGGAGAAACAAGCGGCGTTAGAGGATCAACGTAAGAAAGAAGAACAGATCAAAGAAAAAGAAGCCACCGCTCTTGAATTAGATCAAGAGCGGTTCGAGAAAATCGAAAGTTTTTTTGAATCTTTTTCAGACGAAGCGAATCAAGTAATTGAAGGTCAAAAGACTCATTTTCAGCTGATTGAAGAACGTCTAGATCGAATAACTTATGCGATTGAAGCAGTACAAGTAGACGAGCAGTCGATTGTTTTGAACGATCGTTCAAACGCCTATTCAATCATATTTATTACTGTTATATTAGCCGCTATTCCGATTTATTTTGTTGGTAAAGTTGTCAATAAAATGTTGAGCGGTATTATATAAACTATTATCAAAGGAGGAATGTATACATGCAATTTGACACATCTAGCGCACTTGCACCTATCTCCAATGCGATCAATTCTTTAGTAAGTGACGTAATCAGTTTAGTTACTACTAATACCCCTGTGATCATGGGTGCGGTCGTTGCCGTTGCCGCAATGGGTATTGGTTTTAAACTTGCGAAGAAGTTTATTGGAAAAGTTGGATAATTAAAAGGAAGAAGGAGGGTGGCCGGAGCGTCACCTTTTTTTGTAAGGAGAAACTATGAAAAAAATACTGCTATTTTTCTGCTTACTATTTTCTCTTTTGTTCACGAGCACACAAGCAGACGCATTAAGTTTTGCGGAAGCTCCGACCTTAGCCGATTACATTGAACAACGTGGAGAAGAGCGATTGCCTTATATTTTATTTGCATTAGCTAGATTACATTTTAGTGTCAATCGACCAGTCGATTGGAATGAACTAGAAATGATTGGTACAGAGTTGCTTCAAGACATGAACCCAATTCACTTAGCTGAGTTTATTCTCACAAATACTTATCAGGTGAGATTGACTCGTGCCGCCTATGATCTTATTGCCGATAGCTTAACGCATGAAGTCGCTGTTGTTGAAAAAAATTATTTTGATTTTGACGGATCGTATAAGCCATTAAATGCACATTCTATATTAATCCGAAGAAATACCTATATTGATATTGCTAACCTTTTCGAAGCGAATACGATCACTATGCACGTGACACCCTATGAAAAAGGCTACCACTACAACGGAACGAATTTGTTTATCAATAATATCAAATTGACTCTAGAGATTCCGCATATTATGCCAACAGATAAAGTAGTAGGAGTCGACATAACGACCCATCAAGATAGACCAAGCTCCCGTAGTATTCCGTTTGTTGGCTCAATAGGAAATACGTACCATTATGAACAGAATGCCGCTGGTGGTGCAGTATCATATAATTTTTTTCGTATGCCACAAGACTATTCTCAAAGTCTTTCAAATCTGCGATTGTTAACAGGTATGAAAGCAACGATTGAAATTGGTGATATGAAACGTGTGATTCATGGTATTGGAACCATTAATTCCGATCTCGAAATAAACCAAAAAATTACCATTGACCCAAATACACCAGTTACGGAAATCGGTAACGGTGACGGGGACAATGGAAGTGGCGATAATGGGAATGGTGGAGAAGACAGCTGGTGGAGCCCGCTATTTGGATTTTTAGGTGATTATGTCGTTTCGCCGATCGTTGGAAAATTTAACGAACTTATGGATTTTCTTCAAGATAAGATTTTAGATCCCTTGCTCAACTGGTTAGCCGATTTTTTATTAAAGCCATTACTCGATTTCTTTGACTGGGTTAAACGTTTCTTTATTCCTGATTTTACTGGCGTGCTTGAAAAAATTAACGAATTAATTGATTTGATCACTTCTAAATTTAGTACAGTTTTTCAGTTCATTGAATCATTTCAATCATTATTCCAGTCTCAAAAATCACTTCATGATTTAGAAATAACCACTTATGGTGAAACACTTTATTTGTTCCCACGAAGTGCTTTCGAACTTGCTTTTCAAACGATACGCGCGATTTCAGGCGGAGCCATGGTTGTTTATACACTTGTTCGCTGTTATAAACGTGTGACTGGGGAAGGAGACGTAATCGAATGATTTTCACCCTTTTGATTGAAGCGCTGATTTCATTAGTTATTTTTATTGTCTCCTTACTACCAAGTCTGAATTTTGAGTTGTCAGTTGATTTTAGCGCACTGGCGAACGTAATAGGATACATTGATACCCTTATCTCGTTTTCTATTCTTCTCGCTTGTATCGCTGCTACGATTATTTTTGATAACTTTTCATTTCTTATGAAAATACTCAAATTCATTTTAAGCAAATTCGGTTTAGGCTAAACCGCCAGTACGCTTTAGCGCACGGCGGTTGCCTAAACGATTGATTTAAATAATTAAGGAGTTTTCAACTATGAAAAAAGCAAAAAAACGGAAGCTTACAGCTGAAGTATTACGAGATAAATTTTTACTAACTAAAATAGTCAATTTTCTTTTTTATAAAAGCCGTGATCTAAAAATATATGTTAAAAGAGATAGCCGGAAATTTGATCTCTTTGGCTTAAGTATCTATGCAGGTATGCAAGGAGAAGGAAAAACGGTGTCTTTAGTTGAACAGTTAGAGTATATTCGGCGCAAATATCCACAGGTAACTATATGTACAAATTTCGGCTATAAGAATCAGAATTTTCCCCTTAAAGCATGGGACTACATTATTGATACTGATTTTAAAAAAGAGTTTCCAG
The DNA here is from genome assembly GCF_045371165.1 of Enterococcus pernyi. NCBI lineage: Bacteria > Bacillati > Bacillota > Bacilli > Lactobacillales > Enterococcaceae > Enterococcus > Enterococcus pernyi. Next base: position 112,251 of record NZ_JBIQDM010000003.1, on the reverse strand, counting down.
ACGGAATCGTTTTTGCGATCGACGAAATACAGAACGAATTTAATGTTTATGAAACAAGAAATTTCAATATGGATTTGCTGTGGAAGATTACCCAACAACGTAAAAGTGGCGTAAAAATTTATGGCACGTCACAACACTTTACACGTGTCACAAAGCCTTTGCGCCAACAGACGTTCGAAGTAGTTGAATGTCGTACTATTCTAGGTCGTTGGACTTTCCAGCGTGCTTTTGACGCACAAGAATATGACGCTTTAGTCGATAGTCCGCTTCAACTGAAAAAATTGTCACGAAAATGGCGCAAGAATTTTGTTCAAACGGATAAATTACGATCGCTTTTTGAAAGTTACGCAATTATTGAACGTTTAAAGAAAATTAATTCTGAAAATAGTTAGCGTTAGGTTGTGATTGATAAGCTTGCTTATCAATTGCGTTCTAATGCTTTCATGAAGTCGGCGGAATGACGGGCCGATTAGCTCGCAGAGCTAACATTTACTAGGCAACTAATGCACCGTTTTATCAATTTTAGTGAAACGCCTGAGACTACAGTAATTAAAGATAAGGAGTTTTTTATGATATCAGAAGGTAAGAAAAGAAAAAAAGTATATGAAGTGTTTAGAACGAGTAAATAGCGTATGTATACAAGTTTAGAATATGTCATTGTTCATAAAGTTGATATCTATGAATTAAATCGTTTTGGTTCAAATTGGCGTACTCAAACGCTAGTTTTTAAGTTGCCTGGAGATAAAAAACGATTATTTTCTTATCACGTGACAAATAAGATTGACATTTCTCATTTAAAAAAAGGGGATAGGATTAAACTTAATCTTCATGTTTTCGGTAAAGGTCGATCGACCTTTTTCAAACCAGAATTTTGTGTGAATGGAGTGTTGTTACTTGAATAATTCAAACAAAAAATTGACTTGCGGGGGGTCTAGTAACACCCCCCTAGACTGTACAACTAGAACACCCCTTGAGGCTTGTGTTGACTGGGTTTCAATCACTTTTAAGGAAAATATTTTTTTAAAAGGATTGTTACCTATTCTACATTTAGAGTTTCACGATTTCGAACACAAAGAACTTGCTGAAACAAATGAATATGACGATCGTTACAGCTATTTAAATTTGATCTCTATTATGACGAGAAGGGAAAGGGAAGATAAGCATGCTTTAACGCATATAGACATTAAAGGCCAAGGCTGTCGCTTTCTTGAAAACAATTGGCGACAAGGTTTTGATTGGATTGATTTCTTTAATATCTTGCGAACTTCGTTCACAATACACCATATTACACGCTTAGACGTTGCGATAGACGATTATAAAGGATTTTTAAACATTAGTACATTACACCGCAAAATGCGCTTAAAACATTTCAGAAGTACAGCTGGCACACGTTCATGGAGATATGTGGAAAATGGCGATATCGCTTCTGACAATGAAATTAATGGGCAAACTCTTTATGTTGGAAAAGGAGATATAGAGTTTCGATTTTATGATAAATTTGGTCAACTAGTAAATTCTCAAAATGTTGATTTGGATAAAAATATTGATTTTTGGAATCGTTATGAGATTCAGCTTAGGCATGAACGTGCTTTAGCTGTTATGAATATGATTGCTAGTGGATATTTAGAAATAGGCGAATTAGTACGGTCAATCTTCTGTGAGTATTTGACTTTTCTCGTCGAGAAAAACAGTGATTCAAATAAAAGACGGTGGCCAGTTTGTAAGTTTTGGACGGATTTCTTAGGCAATGTATCTGGTGTGCGTTTGACAATGCAACCGCTAGAAAAATCTGTCTATCGTACGAAAAACTGGGTAGAAAAACAAGTTTCTGTGTCATTAGCTGTACTTGACGAGTGTTTGAATGATTCAGGTCATTACGTAGCTGGTTTGATTGCTGACGGACGTAAACGAATGACTAAGCAACACAGACAAATGATTGAGAACTACATTAACTTAGAAAACAAGCATTAGATAGGCGAAAGGATAAAACAAATCAAGTACAAAATAATTTTAAAATTTTGCAACGGCTCGTAAGAGTCGTTTTTTTGTGTTTTTCGGTTTAATTCAGTTTGATAGAGGTTTGATTTCACTTTGAATCTACTTTGTATAATATATATTATGTAAACTAGAATAAATAAAAAATGATTACGTTCATAATTCCTCGTTCTAACCTCTCTCACTAATCGTAAATTTCCATAATTCTCTAGTTTTTTTGTTATCTGTATTTATTTTTATCATTTGCGCTTTTTTAAGTCATTTTAAGAAAAGTTCGTCCGTAGCTTCGGGAAAAATAAACTACAGACGAACATAATTAAACTTAACTAAGAGAAAATCCTTCAGGTAATTCTTTAAAACAGATGTGTCCATTTTTTCACTTCGATATAGGCTACTGGAATAAAAGATAAACCAAGAACCCATAGCCAGTTGGAAAGTCCAATCGTAACAAATCCAAAGATATGTTGTGTCAGAGGGATTGTCACTAATAAGACAATGATCAATGCACCAATTGCTGTAGTTAAGACTAGCAATGGATTGCCCAAAAATTTCAATCGTAAAATAGATACTTCACTGCGACAATTATACATATGGCTGATCGTGGATAACCCTAAGACAATAAATGTCATTGTTTCAGCAATCGCTACTGATTGTGTACGACCAATAACTATAGCCAATAATGTGACGACGGTAAACACGACAGAGATTTCAAGGATCTTAAAGGTCAATCCTCGTGAAAAAATGCTATCGTATTTATGGATCGGTTGTTTTTCCATATTTTTTTCCTCTGCAGGTTCGACACTTAAACTAAAACCAGGGATGCCATCTGCGACTACTTTGATGATCAATAATTGGATCGCTGTGACTGGCGCCCCCCAACCTAAGATCAAAGAAATCAATACGATCGTTAAAGCTGAAATATTACAACCTAACATGGCATATAAAGATTTACGGATATTTTGATACACTCTGCGCCCCTCTTCTACCGCTTGGACGATCGTTACAAAATGATCGTCTACTAAAACCATATCAGAAGCTTCCTTCGCCACTTCCGTTCCACTCCCCATAGCAATGCCGACGTCCGCTGCTTTTAATGCCGGAGCGTCGTTCACTCCGTCCCCTGTCATGGCGACGATTTCGTCATTTTGCTGAAAAGCTTTAACGATTCGTATCTTGTCCTCAGGTGACGTTCGAGCAAACACTCGACATCTATCGATAGTTTCGGCTAACTGTTTGTCACCCATTCTTTTCAGTTCCGCCCCTGTCATTGCCTGGTCTCCTTCTCCCATTATCCCTACTTCTTTAGCAATACGTGAAGCTGTTAATAAATGATCGCCAGTGATCATAACGGTTTTGATCCCTGCTTTTTTGGCTATTTCCACTGCCTTTGCTGCTTCTTTCCTCGCTGGATCGATAATGCCGATAAAGCCGGCAAATTTCAACTCCTCCTCTAGTTCTTCCTCTGATAATTCTTCAATCGGTTGCTGGAATACCTTGTACGCTACTCCTAATACACGGTACGCTTGATCAGCAAGTTGATCATGTTCCGCTTGGTAATGTTCGCTTGGATTCACCAAGTGCAGCCGATCGAATGCTCCTTTTGTGACTGAAAAATATTCTTGACCCATACGATAGACAACTGTCATACGTTTTCTTTTTGAATCAAAGGGCAATTCTTTGATTTTTTTCAAATCAGAAAGAGATTCCTGTAATTCTTTCTCCGAAAATCGATCTTTTACAGCTTTTTGAATCGCTAATTCCGTTGGATTGCCCCCTCCATCGTTCTCAGAAGAACCACTCGCAAGATAAAACAGTAAAAGTAGATTTTTTTCCTTGTCTTTAGTGAAGTCTATAAGAATAGGTAATTCTGTTAGAGGAACGATTTTTTTTAACGTCATTTTATTTTCAGTGATCGTACCCGTTTTATCTGAACAAATCACAGAGACGCCGCCTACTGTTTCAACAGTTGAAGGTGTTCGAACAATGGTTTTCTTAATTGCCATATTCCCCATTCCCACAGCTAAAGAGATGGTTACGACAACCGGTAATACTTCTGGTATTGCTGCAACTGCCATTGAAATTGCAGTCATGATACTTGATTCCACACTCAAACCTTTTACTAAACCAATTACAATTGCTAAGAAACCAGCAGTGATTGCGACTATTCCTAGTACTTTACCCAGTCTTTGCATTTTGATTTGCAGTGGTGCGACATGCGTTCCTTCATTCGTGATTAAATGAGAGATTTTTCCGATTTCTGTAGCATTACCAGTTTTTTCTACTAAAATCGTTGCTTTACCTGTCACAACCAATGAACCTGAAAATACTAGGTCTTTACGATCACTCAATGCTTCAATATCACTAGCACGATAAGAAGCGTCCTTTTCACTCGGTTCACTTTCTCCAGTCAAAAATGATTCGTCAACAAAGAAATTAGTACTTGTAATTACTTTCGCGTCAGCAGGGACACGATCACCCAATTTAAGTTGTACGATATCACCAGGAACGATCTCAGAGCTGTTGATTTCTTTAACGGAACTTTCTCTCAAGACACGGCTAGATGGCGTACTCATTTTTTTCAGTTGATCCATTGATTTTTCCGCACTTTTTTGTTGCCGTATCGACAAATAAAGATTTAATAGGACAATTGAAAAGATGACAATTGGTTCTGTAAAATCATCCGGATGTGTTTGATAAGCAATAAACGTAGATAGTCCTGTGGCAACAAGTAAAATCAAAATCGTGATATCTTTCATTGATTCTTTGAAATAAACACTAAAAGATTTAGTTGACTGAGTGTCAATCGAGTTTACACCGTAGTATTCTAATCGATCGTTTGCTTCTTGTTCCGTCAATCCTTTTTGTCTATCTGTCTGTAAGTTTTCTATTTTCATTCTGCCTATTCCCTCCCAAAACAAAAAGGAGCCAGACAAACGAACCATTAAAGCCTACGGTTCGTTTGTCTGACTCCTACAAGATCGTTCCGGCGAACGCTCTTAAGTCATAAATTTTTTATGAAGTTATTATTTCACAGTTCAAGCAATGGGTCAAGGGAGAAGTTGATAAAAGAATGTTCCTCTGTGTACAAAGTAAATTGACCCTTCCGTTCATTTGTATTACGATAAATAAACACGATAGAAAAGGAGCCTTGTCCGATGCTGATACGAGAAATCAAACCACAAGATGATCCAATCATCAAAGAAATTATTCAAACTTCCCTAGAATCACTCGATTTAGCGATTGAAGGAACTGCCTATTTCGACCCACAATTAGACCATTTAACAGACTACTACCATGCTCTCCCCTGTGCTGCTTATTGGGTGGTGGAATTAGAAAATAAAGTAGTTGGCGGAATCGGAATCACACCTTTTGACGAGCAAAAGCAGATATGTGAATTACAAAAATTGTACTTAGCCCCAGAAGCAAAAGGTTTAGGAATTGCCAACCAATTGATGGAAACAGCATTGTCTTATGCCACTCAACATTACCGTCAATGCTATTTAGAAACGATGCATTTATTAAAGCCTGCTTGTAAACTATATGAAAAGTTCGGCTTTCACTTGATAGCTGATCCACTAGCAGGTTCTGAACACTCGACGATGGACGCTTGGTATATTAAAGAGTTAAAAAAAGACGGCGAATAAGGAAATTTTTCTCTTATCGTCGTCTTTTTTATCTATTTATATGAACTGTTGAATAAATTGCGTAATCACCGGTAAGAAATAAACAACACCCGCCGCAGCTAATACGAAAAGCAACTGTTTCCGCTGTTTCTTTCTTTTCAGTAGACTACTCGTTGTATGCAACAAGTAAGTGCCACTTTTGGCTGCTGCGGTCAAAGTTGTCAAAATGACCGTCGGTGAGTAGCCAGTCGGATGTTTTGTAATAGCTAATAATTTGGTTCCGTATTCTGGATATGCAATAACTGCTTGATATAGCGCAACCAGCGTTAACAACCCCATTGCATAATTCAAAAGCGAATTGATTTTTTTCACGTACAAGTACTCCTCTAATAATGATTACTTTAGTATTTTTTGGTTTAGGTATTTTTACTTTTCGGAATATATATACCTACTCTTGTTTTTCCATCCAAGGAAATGAAAAGCCGATCGTTAAATCTTCTTTCAAAATAAGGACAGCATCAAACTTTCCTTTTTTCCCCGTGAATCCTTTGACCACTTTTCTGGTCTTTCCCTTTGAGAGTAACTCTCTAAGATTTGTTTTAGTCAATTTCTTCTTAGCAATCGTAGGCCATAATTTAAAATCACATTCCTTGTTCGTACATGTCGCGATTTTTGGATACAACATCACAATGCCTTTTTTACATTTCGGACAACGCCCGACTTGGTCATTCTTCTTCTCCATTGCTTCGATTTGCATCAAGCCGCTTTGCTCTTCCGACAAGTCGACTGTTTTTACTTGTTCTGGGACGACTTCTAATAAATGCAGAATAAATTTTTTGATATTTTCTAAAAAGACTTCTGGTGTTCCTTGCCGTTCACCGATTTTTTTTAGATAACTTTCCCACCGCGCCGTCATCTCAGCACTTGTCAGTAAAGATTCTCCTGCTACTGCTTTACACAAAGTGATACCTTTGGCAGTCACTTGAATATCATTTTTATTGACTTCGATATAGTGCCTTTGTTTCAAGTTTTCAATAATGCTCGCGCGGGTAGCTTCCGTTCCGATCCCTTCCACTTCTTTCAGAATCTCTTGCGCTTCTTCATCATCTAAGGTCTTTCCTGCGGTTTTCATCGCAGTGATCAGCGTTCCCTCATTGTAGGGCTTAGGCGGTTGAGTCTCTTTCTCAAGCCTTCTCAGATCAACAGCCACTACCTCTTGTTCACTAACTTTAGGCAAAAGCTGACCATCTGATTTTTTCTTGCTTTTTACGGTCAAGATTTGTTGCCAGCCTTCTGCAATCGGACGTTTCCCGACACTTTTTAAACGCAATCGTTCCACTCCTGTAAGGATCACGGTTTCTTCATAGCGATAATTTTCTGCAAACATTGCTAAAGTCGTACGCATCACCTGCAAATAGATCGCTTGCTCTAGTCGGGAAAGCTTCGCAAAACGTTCCTTCGTCGGTATCGTTTTTGTGGGAATGATCGCATGATGCTCTTGGACTTTTTTTGCATCCACATATCGTTTTTTAGGAAATGTTTCTGGTGTCGCTACCTCTGTGATCCCTAAAAACGCTTTATAGCGATCAAGATTTTGGACAAGATACTGGTGTTCGCTTTCTGTAATGTAAAAAGAATCTGTTCGAGGATAACTCAAAAACTTACTTTCGTACAAACCTTGAACTGCATCAAGTGTGGCTTTCGCACTGACTTTCATCAGTTGATTCATTTTCGATTGTAAACTTGACAAAGAAAACAAACGTGGACTACTTTGTTGTTTTTCTTTTTTCGTTACTTGTAAGATCGTTCCTTGTTGTTTTCCTAAATGCGCTCCTTTTCCCTCAATCGCAGTAACTAATTCGTTCGCAGTCTTAAAAGTTTGTTTCGGCTCGATTTTACCGACAAACTGCCCATGTTGACTTTTGATCTGCGCTTCTCCTTCGAAATAAGGCTCTTTTTTAAACTTCCTGATTTCTTCTTGTAACTGGTAGATCATATAAAGCGTTGGTGTTTGCACGCGCCCTAAGGAGAAGCTCCCTGAGATTCCTTTTTGTTGCAGCAGCAAACTATACAGTGGACTGCCATTCATCCCGATCAGCCAATCCGCATGTTGACGTGCTTGTGCTTCTTTGTATTTTGGATAAAATTGCTCCGCCGGTTTCAGTTGTTTGAACCCTTGATAGATGGCTTCTTTTTCCAATGAATTGATCCATAAACGTAAGTACTGCTTTTGCTTCGTAAAGGCTTTTGCTTGCTGGATGATCGACCAAGCAATCGCTTCACCTTCACGGTCACTATCTGTTGCGATAATGATCGTATTAGCTGCTTGCAATTGTCGTTTGACAATGGCGAATTGGCTCCGTTTCTCTGGAGGCACCGTATATTTAAATTGGTCAGGAAATATCGGCAAGTTGGGCAATGACCACTTCGCCCAGCGTTCTTCATACTCTCCAGGAGGAACCATTTCCACTAAATGACCAAATCCATAAGTGATTGTTACTTCACCTGTGAATAGTGGATCGCTGACTTCAAAATAACCTTCCTGCTTTTTCTTTTTTTTGAACGTTTCCGCATACGCTTTTGCTTGAGAAGGCTTTTCAGCAAGTATCACTGTTTTCATGTTTTTCCTCCTCTTGATAAAATAAGAATTCTTTAACAGTTTACCAAATGGTTTTCAAAAAGAATAGCGAAAAAATTGAAGATGTTTTTGTTGAATGGAAAAAAGCGTTACAAAAAAATAACTATAATCACCTAAAGAAGAACATTTACCTTTTTATTATTATCATGCTGTTATTTTTAAATAAGGATAAAAACATTGATAAAAGAACAGCATGTCTTAACATATAATTAGTATTTGCAAAGAAAATAACTATATAAAAAAATGAGTTTTTTTATAATTATAATTTTAAATAAACTTGAAGTTTATTGTTATATTTTCCAAAATATAATTAAGCAACCTACGACACAAATAAGGAGGTTTTTGGTAGTTGAACTGTTGGTAGTCACTCAAGCCATTTGATAAAAAGGAGTAAAAAATGAAAAAATTTTATCGCCTATTACTTGTTGGTCTGTTGCTCGCACCTTTTGCCACTTTGCCACTTGATGTCCACGCCCAAGAAGCGATCGCTGGCGAAATAACCCAACCTGACGAAACCATCGTTCCGATCGATACCACCTCAGCGATTCCTTCGTCCGCAGAACCACAAAATGCAGCAGTTGCCTTAAACGTTTTTAATGGAATCAGCATGTCTGCTTATGCATCTGGTTTATCAGGTAGTACACTTAGCGCTGGCTTACTGTCGACCGCCGCCTCCGCTGTTCTTGCCCCCGCTCTACTAGGAATTGGTCTAGGGGTCGGTTTTTATCAGCTCGGTGCCTCTTTAGGCGTAGCAACAGCTGATTTAGCGAAAACAAACAGTGGCTTATTTGAATCGATCGGTAGCAGTGCCTCCACTCAAAATGAACTGAACGCTTTTGCAATGTCTGGAATTGATTCGACAACAAATACCTACAATTTCTCCGCAGCCTTACAAAACCGCTACGCACAAGATGTAACAAGCAATGCGTTGATGCGTGAGTACTTGACTGGCGAGAGCGACCACGGAATCTTTACTTTCAGCGTCAGTGACCGTGTTGAACTCTATCGTCGCTACATCAACTACACCATCCCTTGGACACTACGAGAGCAAGCAGCGGTGGTCGGACGTAACACGTCACTAGCCGATTCTCTCTCCCAGAATGAGTTTTTCGTTTTAGAAAGCATCCAGTATGGCGAATCCGTTCGTGGTGCAGATGATGCCATCTTGAACATCACCGGTTCTTCTTACTACGGCTATGATTTCCCAGAACCTTTTAATTATCAAGTCAAGCTTGATACGAGCATCTCTACGCTCTTAACAGAGATCACAACAAAAGAACAATTGCTCGACTACGTCCAAGCAACCACACCCTTTGAATTTGGGGTCGTCAATGAACCTTCTAAGGCCTTAGCTATTGAAACTGCCCAAGAAATGGCTGTCGCATATGATGAACGAACCAGCCAAATCAGCCAAAGTTTAAGCGAAGCCTTGGCTCCAAACAACAATGGGTTAGACTTTGATCCATCAGGAATGATCGCTACATTATATGGTGCCGCAGTTGTATTGGATCACGCTGGGAACTTTATCTATGCTCAAACGCAACAAGCCGTTCCAGCGCATTTAGTTGGAGCGATTGAGTTTTCTTATAGTGAAGAGTCAATACCTTATGATAATGCTCTTACGATTAACGGTAGGCGAGGGACATTTGATCCAGAAACAGGAAGCATAATCAATGAAGGAACAAATGAAACTTTAATTGATTCAGCATTAGGGGACTGGACCATTGCTAGCTACAAAACTCTGGTGGCTGAACTACGTAAATATGACGATAACGAAGATGCCTGGTATACCCCCCTCGACTTAATCTATGATGAGTACTATGCTCATGGTGGCAAAGGCCATACGATTACAGATCATGTTATTCAAAATTGGGACACCTTGTTAACTAGAATGGAAGGTGACGACGAACTAAAATATACTACAAGTTTTCACAACGCCCTCCAAGCTTTATTAATAGTCAACTATGCCATTTGGACAGCAAAACATGAAAATTTATTAGCCGGAGATAAAGGCTTCGACTTAGGTTACTGCAATTTACCAGAAAATAGCAATTCGATTTCTTATCGATCCTATGGTCAATTGTCATTAGGGGTTTCTCTAGGTTTTGGTTTATCAAAAACCACAATACCTAATCAATTTGATCGGCATGAGCACATCCCTTATGCAAAGGTCATGATCCGAAAAACCAAACAAGCAGTCCGAAAAAATAGAAAATATTTTATTGTTACTGCATTTCCTGATTTAGAAAGAACGGTTCAGGGATGGAGTCCTAGTTGATAGAAGTTCGTTAGAAAATAATCAGAAAAAGGTGGATTTAAAGATTCATCTTTTTCTAATTTAACCTTCCGATTTCTCGAACACTGGAGGTTTAAGAAATTGAGTGACATAAAGGAGGAAAGTAGATGGAACTATTAGAAAAAGAAACACTAGCATGTCGGGATTGGAATGGAGAAAATATACCAAATTATGTTAATTATAGCTTCTTTAATGAACCATATTATCAAGGAATTCACAGTCACCAGCAAGCTATAATAGGATATCTAGAGTTTTTACATCGAATCGCCCAATGTAACCACTGGGCATCAAACCTCAGAGTAAAAACTGGAAACCCTGCTAGTATAGAACGATTCAACGAGTATTTCTGTTCAATAAAAGCTAATCCGCTCATCTATATCAAAAGAGACCCTGATTATTTAGGTTGGAAAACAAACCCGATTTACGTCAATAAAGAAATGATGAAAGCAGAAAAAATTAATCCTGAAATCCTATTTAAAAATAGAGGAGCCTATGAAAAAGCCTTTTTCCATGAAACTCAAACAACTACAGTGAGTAAAGAACAATTTTTAGTGCTTAATCAACGATTCTTTCCTGAAAGAGAGCATTTAAAAATCTACGAGTGGGATGCATCCTTCTCCAATCGCTTTAATCGTGCGCGTGATTGTTACGGTGCATATTTATGGAGTATTTACGATGAAAAAAGAAAACGATTTACAGTAATCAGTGTATTTTTGAATCCTTAGTGATGAACCCGTATTTGAAAAAATGCTTTTTCTTCACTTATTTACATATGCAACTGAGAGTCATCACATGACTTTCAGTTGCATATTATTATACTTGATCAATTGTGTTATTCAATCAGCTATTGAAATTCCGATCACTGTAAATTTATGTTGTGCTTTGTCATATATCGTCCATAAAAATCCATCATATAATTCTCTTCCAAAAGAAAAGTAATTTGACCATTCGCTGTTCCATTCATACACCGTTAGCGTTTTTTTATTAGGAAACAACCAATCATTAAGTTGTATAAAGTGGTCTTTTTTACCACCATAGCTGTACGGAGGATGAAGAAAAAGAAAGGTATACATAGATTGATAACCACCTGCACTTTTGTTGTCTATTGATATTAACTCCTCGATCGTTGAGAGTTTCCCATACATTAAGTCTGGATTCACGGCATATCTATACTGGAGTTGATTGCCATATCTAGGTAAACAATCAAAATAAAGTAATTCAGTATAGTAAATTCCTGGAACATCCCTTTTTTCATTCATCACTTTAATAAATTCAAGTGCTACTTTTCGATGACTAGAGCGCCCTTTATACTCGCTCTCCTCGAAAAAAACATAATCTATCAAAAGACCCTGCACTGGAATGTTTCTCTTGTGGGCATTTTGTTTAAACTCAAATGTTTCTTTTCTCAATAATCTCATGATCGACCTCCTTCTTTCTCAAGTTCCTAAAACTGTGAACTTCTTACTTTCTTCATCGTAAACTGTCCATAAGTAAGCAGCTCCATTCATCTTCTTTATGTAAGAAAAATAATCTGACCAAGTATTGTTCCATTGATAAATAATCAGTTTGGCTCTATTTTCAAAGATATGATTGTTCAATTGAATAAAATCTTTCTCCTCTCCTTTATAAGATGAAGATAATTTAAAGAAAGCAGTGGCATAATCGGAAGTATATTTCTTGTCCGAATCATAGGCTGTAGAAAAGAAAACATTCCCTTCGATTATAAACCCTTGCATCAGTAGTTGATTGATGGAATAAGTTTTTCTCAGATTGACAGGGAAATTTACTCTATCCGTATACTCAATTTTTGTATGTCCTCTCTTTTGATTGATTGCTGTCACAAAGGCAAGTGCTGCTTTTTTGTGACTTTCTTCCCCTTTGTAATTTTCTTCATGGAAGAAGCCGTAAGTAAGTACGAGCTCTTTCATACAGATATTTTTTTCAACCATAGTCAGTACAAATCGATCTGTTTCCTTTTCCAAAAATTTCATCTTTCCCTCCTCTAGAAATGTTGTATGTACTCGATAGTATTTTTCACGTAGTATTCAGTACCTCATCGAAGCACCTATCACTGTAAATTTTTCAGTTCCCCTCTCATAAATCGTTCATAAATAAGCCCCTACTCCTCTCTCCCTATTGAAAAATAATTTGACCAATCATTATTCCATTGGTAGATTATTAGGTTCTCTTGTACAGGAAATAGATACTCATTGGCTTTTAAAAAAATCTCTTCTCGCTGAGGTTTATATATCTGTGAGAGTATGGAATAAGCATAGGAAGATTCATATTTACCATTCTCACATTTAGTAGAGAAAAAGGCAGGAGGCAATACTGATTTCGCATACATCAACTCTGGGTTCACTGCATAAGGATAAGCCAAAGACTTAATAAAAATAGGTAAATCATCAAAACAATGTAATTCTGTTGAATGAACACATGAGTACCCTACTCTTTTTTTGTTCATCACCTTTATAAATTCAATCGCTGCTTGTTGATGACTCTCCACATTTCGGTAATTCTTCTCTTTAAAGTAAACAAAGTCTAAATTTAAACGTCTTGTAAATAATGCTTTCTCCTCTAATTTTTGGCTCAATACTTCTGTTTCCTGTAGTAAAAACTCCATATTATATTTTTCTCCTAATCTCATAAAATGCTTGCATTGATCACCGTAAACTTATTTCTTTTAGAATCATAGATCGTCCATATAAAAGCTCCTCTATGCTGTCTGCCATAATGAAAATAATCTGACCAAGTATTATTCCACTCATAAATAATCAGTTGCTCTTTATCTGGAAAAAGAATATCGTTCATTTGAATAAAATGGTCTACTTTTCCGAGATAGTATGAAGACATCTGGAAGAATGCATAAGCATAATTTGAAAGAAACGGTTGTTTAGGTTTCCGAGAAATTGAGAAAAAAACCTCGTGACTTAAACGTCGAGCGGTCATGAGCGTAGGATTTATTGTATATTCTTGTATTCGGTTATCTAAATGTTCCTGCTTATTCCAAGTAATCATAGGATATCTTTTTTTCTGGTTCGCAAACTTAACAAGCTGAATTGCTGCTTGTTGATGACTGCTATCTTCCTCGTAATCTTTCTCATGAAAGAATAGAAAAAGAATCGGGATATTATTCTCCATCATAGTCAAAGGGAATCGATACGTCTCTCCATCTAATAATTTCAAATTGATTTTTCCTTTCTTTTATGTGATGTTTTCTTTTCTATTATGTAGTCAATAAAGCACCAAGCACTGAAAATTGAGTCAAAATCCGATGAATGAAATTTCTCTGCATACATTTCATAATGATCAGTTTTCGGTTTCCCTATGTTTTTATTACCCAATTATTTACTTTTACTAAATGATTCAATTGTTTAACCTAATTATAGGTGTGTTATTCTCTTACCCCTGTTCTGCTAAATAAATACTGATGATCGTAAAGATTTGGGTTCTAGAATCATAAACACTCCAAAGATAGGCGCCCCAGCCCACACGCGTATAATTGAAATAATTTTTAAGTTCTAAATTTTATTCATAGCCTAAATAAATATCAATGACTGTAAATCTCTTTGTATTCGTATCGTAAATACTCCATAAATAGGCACCGATGCATACTCTAGGATAGTTGAAGTAATTTGTAAACTCTGAATTCCATGAATAGATGGTTAATTTGTCTTTTAAAGGAAAGAACCGTTGATTTACCAGATTAAAGTCTGTCTTAGATAACTTTGTACCATGAAATTCATCAAAAAAAGCTTCCTCATATACCCCGCCATCCATAAAAAATTCCTCCGAAGTTAGTTCAATGCCTTCCATCATCTCTTCATTGACTTCAATGGGGTAGCCATCTAAGTTTAACGTAGTAGGATCAATTGCTGTGTATATAATTGAATCAGAATTTAGTTCAAGAAATTTCGCTACATACATTTCATGGGTAACAGATTTTCCAGCTTCTTTGCGTTTTTTTGATGACCAAAGATTTGTTCTTATTATGCGACTTGTATAATTTAAGTAAGCCAAAATTGCCTCTTTATGGGTGACCTTTCCTTGGTAATCACTTTCCTTAAAGAATGTATAACCAACGTAATGCGGAAAAAGTACATCCCCTTTTTTTAATTCTAACGTTTCTTTTACCAATAATTCCATGTCTTTTCCTCCTCGAAGTTTTATGTATTACATGATACCTATTTCGTCATAGTTATTGTTTTTCTTGAACATATTAATCAACAATAATTGTGACTTGATTTACCTACTAAGTAGGATAAAAATTTAAAAAACTAAATTAAACTCAATCTGTCATAGAAGATCCTATGACAGTCAGTTTATTCGATGCAGTATCGTAAATCGTCCAAAGAAAGGCATCCATCCATTCTCTCCCAGGAGAAAAGTAATTCGACCAATTGTTATTCCATGCATAAATGATTAACACACTTTTCTTAGGGAATAATAATTTATTCAAGGAAATAAAATCTTCTTCGTCCCCACTATATGAATATGGTGGGAAAAGAAATGTTTGTGCATACCAATTTAAATAGCTTCCAGAAGCTGTTTTTTCAACAGAAAAGAAAACATCTGCCTTTATCCGTTTTCCATACATTAATTCTGGATTTACGGCATAACTCAATCTTATTGGGCTACATACTATGGGTAAGTGATCGAAATAATGCAAATCTGTATATAGAAGACCTGGAATATTTCTTTTTTCATTCATTACTTTGATAAATTGAAGAGCGGCTTTACGATGACTGGAGTATCCACGATAACCTGTTTCTTCAAAAAATACATAATCGAGTAAAAGTCCATTGATTGGAAATTTTCTTAAATAGAGTTTTTGTTTAAATTGATACGTATCTTCTTTTAATAACTTCATTCTGTCCTCATCATTCAACTCAATGTTGATGCCCCACATACCGTAAATCTTTTTCTTGTTGGATCATAAATCGTCCAAAGGTACGCTCCTTTTCCGGAATGTTTTCCATAAGCGAAATAATCTGACCACGTGTTGTTCCATTGATAAATGACTAATGTTTCCTTCTCGGAATATAATCTGAAATATAATGACCTTCTAAGTCGCTGTGTGCAGAAAAAAAAGTATCGACTGGAATTCTTGCTGCATCCATTAAATTTAAGTTTATGGAATAGGTTACTGATATATTGACTGGTAATTCAAGTTTATTCGTATACTCAATTTGATCATGTCCTCTTCTTTGAATGAGGAACGTAACAAATGCTAAAGCTGCTTTTTTGTGACTTTCGTATCCTTGATTATTCTTTTCTTGAAAAAACGCATAGTTGATTGCTAAATCTTTCATCCAGATGTTTTTTTCAACCATGGTCAGTACAAAACGGTTAGTCTCCTTTTCTAAAAATTTCATCCTTACCTCCTTTAGAAATGTTGTATGTACTCAATAAGTATAATTCGTATACTTTACAAAAAGACCTATTTATCTTTGGGTCACCAAACGTATACTTAAATTTCATAATCATCCTCCGAACCTCTAAAAAATCAAACAGAAAACCTAATTATTTTCATTGTTATTTTATATGTATTTAAGCAGAATAAATATCTTTTTAAGATTATATTATCGCATGATAAAGAAATCGACAAGTTTCACTGATTTATTTATCTTGTTTTTTTATCAAGTCATACCTGCGAAACAAAGATTTATTTTTTAAGAAATAAAAGTAAAAAAATAAGCTCATAAAAAATGTAAAATTGTTAAGAAATTCAATCTGAATAATAAGTGGATTTTTGCGAGGAGGATAAAATGGAGCTATTAGAAAAAGAAACACTAGCATGTTGGGAGTGGAGTGGATAAAATATACCACTTTATGTTAATTATACCTTCTTCATTGAACCTAATTATCAAGGAATTCACAGTCACCAGCAAGCTATACTAGGATATCTAGAATTTTCGAATCGAATTGTACAATGTAATCATTGGGCATTCGACCAAAGAGAAAAAACTGGGAAGCCTACAAGCATAGAACAATTTAACGAATATTTTTGTTCAATTAAAGCTAACCCACTCATCTATATCAAGCGAGATCCTGATTACTTAGGTTGGGAAACATACCCAATTTATGTAAATAAAAAAATGATGAAGGCAGAAGAAATCAAACCCGATAGTCTATTTAAAAATAGAGGAGCCTATGAAAAAGCCTTTTTCCATGAAACTCAAACAACAACAGTGAGTAAAGAACAATTTTTAGTGCTTAATCAACGATTCTTTCCTGAAAGAGAGCATTTAAAAATCTACGAGTGGGATACATCCTTCTCCAATCGCTTTAATCGTGCGCGTGATTGTTACGGTGCCTATTTATGGAGTATTTACGATGAAAAAAGAAAACGATTTACAGTGATCAGTGTATTTTTGAATCCTTAGTAATGAACCTGAATTCGAAAAATGTTTTTTCTTCATTTATTTATATATGCCACTGAATGTCATATGAAGACTTTCAGTGGCATATTATTGTATAGTTTGATCGATTATTCATAGTGAGTCCATGCAGAGTAAATCTCAACAATTTTTTCTTTGTCATTTATTTTATACACCACTCGATGTTGGCGATTCAATCTTCTTGAATACCTTCCTTCATGAGTTGGCTTTAGCTTTTCAAATGCTTGTTTAGGGCAATAAGGATCAGTTTTTAATGTTTCGATAATAGTAAGAAATTGATTTTTTAAATTAGAGCTCTTTAGCTTTTTTAAAATCTGTTTCAGCTGAGTTTTTAACTACTACCTTATAACTCCCCATCAAAGGTCATCCCAATCAATATCGTCTACATTTATAAATCCCGTATCGTCTTGTTCTCTTTTCTTTACGATGTCAAGTGTACCAATTTGTTCCAAAAATAGCGTTTCTTTGATTGCTCGCCAATCTTCTAAACCAATCAAGACCGCGTTATTCTCATTACGCTCACTAATAATCTCGATTTCTGTATGATTTTCATTCACTTCTTTTAACAATTGATAAAATTTTTTTCGTGCAGTACTCGGATTTAAAGTAGTATTAGACATTTTCCTTCTCCTTTTTGCATTTATTACCTATATTTTGACGTACTCAAATAAGTAAATCAATTATAAAACTATTCTTATAGCAAGCAAAATAAATTAACATCACAAAAAGACTCTTCTAGAACTAAATACTTCTAGAAAAGCCTTTTTAACAAAACATCAACGATCATTTACTCAAAAATTGTTCAATCTTTTCACGGTTCATTTGTTTATCTAATACGAGGATACTACCCGCATAATCACTTTGACCATAGCTCCAAGTATTATCAGCTGGGACACTTAAACGGTCGATTCCGCCAGCACCACGTAAGATAGAGAAACTATTTCTGACTAAAAAAGTCATCGGTACATCGGTGGATGTATAACCGATTGCTTTTCCGGCAGCATATGGCGCGCGGATCAAGTTCAATGGATTTTTTAGTTGTCCAAAAATCGCATCCATTACTTGTTGCTGTCTGCGGACGCGACCGAAGTCGCCTTCTTCATCCATCCGGAAACGCGCATATTGCAACAGCACATGACCGTCCATCCGTTGTTTGCCTTTAGCGATATCAACACCGTCTAGATTCAAGTCTTTTTCAGCATCGATCGACACGCCATTCATGAACATGGCATCAATCACTTTTTCGAATGATTTGAAATCGACTTTCATGTAGTATTGACAGTTCAGCCCAAAGTTTTCTAACAAGGTTTGTCGGACTAACTCAGCGCCACCATAAGCATAAGCTGCATTGATTTTATTGTCTCCGACCCCAGGGATCGTCACGAAGCTATCCCGCATGAATGAGATCAATTTGGGTTTACGAGCTGGTCCATCTAATTGCAGAACCATGATCGTATCTGCTCGTCCCGCATCTTCACCCCTTGTATCGCTTCCTAAAATCAAAATATTGTGTGCGCCGCTTGTTGATTGGGTGCCATTGAATGTTTCTGAAGTCGCTGGTTCCAGTGACTGATCATTTTCAGCCACGAACTTGCCGACGAAAAATGAAATCAGTGAAAAGACAAACAAGACTAGTAAAATTCCTAAAATGATTTTCCACCAAGACCGCTTCTTACGTGGACCTTTGGGCTGTTTCTTTTTAAAGAGTCCTTTTTTCTGGGGTGGTTGTTCTGAATGAACGTGTTCTTCGTAAGGCGTTGAGTATCGAGAATCACTTGGACGTTCTTCATAAGTTTGTTCGTAAGAAGGGATTGCTTCCTCTTCAGGCTCTGCCTGTTTCTTACTTGCGCGTCGCCAAGATAGCGGCGATGACTTTTCTTTGATTGGTTTTGCTTTTTTATGGATGTTCTGATAGCGATCCATCCGACTCATTTGATTTCCTCCCTTTGTTCAACTCAGTAAAATCATACGATACTTCTTAATGAAAAACAGTAAGATCGCTGTAAATTTAACTAAAAGCTAACGAATCCTTTGATATCACTCGTTTCATCTCTTTGAAACGAGTAAAGGTTGGATCTCTTCAATCGGCATGGTCTCGCCTGTCCAAAGCTCAAAGGCAATTGCTCCTTGGTACATCAGCATCCCTAGCCCATTTCGTATGAGACAACCGATTGCTTTGGCTTCTTTTAGAAAGCGTGTTTCTTTAGGGGAATAAATCAAATCAAAAACTGCGAGTTTCTTATGGAGAAACTGAGGATCAATTGGCATCGACTCTTTTTTTGCGCCCATGCCCATATCGGTACCATTGATCAAAAGGTCCGTATCTTCTAGATCTTTTTTCAACTGCTCAGTATCTGCATAATCTTTGACGATGATGGAACAGTTGGTTTGTTCCGCAACTCTCTCAAAATCCGCAACGACACTCGCAAAAGTAGCATTCTTCCGTTTATAGATGACGATTTCTTTTGCTTGATCTAACGCCGCTTGAACAACGATTGCTTTCGCTGCGCCACCTGCACCTAGCATGATTATTTTTTTGTTTTTGATTGCGACACCCGCTTCGTGTACTGAACGCATGAAGCCCATGCCATCCGTATTATAGCCGATCAAGCGGTTGTCTCGATGAACGATTGTATTAACAGCACCTATCAACTGCGCTTCTTGACTTAATTCATCTAAATAAGGAATAACTGCTGTTTTGTTAGGCATGGAAAGATTGACACCTAACATATTGAATGTACGAATGCTTTCAACCGCCTGCATAAGATTCGACTGATCGACTGTGAATGCCAAGTAAACAGCATCGATCGAACGAGCTTGAAAGGCTGTATTATGCATCAATGGAGATAAACTATGGGTAACGGGAGATGCAAAAATCCCTGCTAATCTTGTTTTTCCTGAAATCATGGAACGCCTCCTATAATACGCTAAAAATGCCGCGTCCATTCGTAGAACCTACGAAGGAACAAGCGGCATCAATCATTTTTCTGATATGAATCGTATTGATTTTGATTGTTATTATACCTGCTATCACAAGTATAAATTGAAGGAAACAAACTTGTCAAACGGAGATAGCGTTCTCGAATGACTAATCGATGACTTCTTCGAAGAAGTGTAAGAGATCGTTCATGGATAATGCTTGTTTTTCTTCTTTCGCTAAGTCTTTGACGATCCGGCCTTTTTGTAAGACGATCAAGCGATTCCCATAGTTCAAAGCATCTTCCATACGGTGCGTGATCATCAAGCATGTTAACTTTTGCTCTGTGATGCGTTGGTTGGTCAATTCCATCAGCAGCTTGGCTGTCTTAGGATCTAGTGCTGCGGTATGTTCATCCAATAAAAGTAATTCTGGCGCTTTGATCGTTGCCATCAATAAACTTAAGGCTTGTCGTTGCCCCCCTGACAATTCGCCAGCAGGTGTATCTAAATGTTGCTCTAATCCATTGCCTACTTCTTGGCATATTTTATAGAACGCTTCTTTTTGGTTTTTCAATTGACGCAAACGAAGCGGCCGTTTCTCACCTCGTTTTTGGGCTAACAATAGATTTTCTGCCACGGTCATCCGTGGTGCAGTCCCCATTTTTGGGTCTTGGAATACGCGTGATAGAAATAAAGCTCGTGCTTCTTCTGATAACTTAGTGATTGGCTGGTCTTTGAAATAAACCCCACCTTGACTTAATTGTAATGTTCCGGCAATCGTATTGAACAAAGTACTTTTGCCCGCCCCATTACCGCCAAGAACAGTGATAAAATCTCCTTCATTGATGGTCAATTGGATATCATCCAATAATACTTTTTCTTCGTGCATCCCATTGTTGACTACTTTTCTACCATTTTTGATCGTTAAGATAGCTGTCATCGTTAGACCTCCTTTTCAAAACCAGTTTTTAATTTCAATGCTTGTTTTACTTGTGGGATCATCAGGCAAGCCGCTAAGATGATCGCTGAGAATAATTTCAGATAAGTCGTATCAAAACCTAATTTGATAACAGCTAAAATCAATAGTTGATAGATGATGCTTCCGACAACGATTGCTAGTAAACGCTCGATCAATGTCAACTCTTGGAAAATGACTTCCCCGATGATGATTGAAGCTAGTCCGATCACGATCACGCCGATTCCTTTATTGACATCCGCATAGCCATCGTTTTGAGCGATCAATGCGCCTGATAAAGCAATTACTCCGTTAGATAAAGTCAAACCTAAGATTTTCATGCGGTCGGTTTTGATTCCTAATGAACGTGCCATTGTCTCATTATCCCCAGTGGCAATATAGCCTTGCCCTAGATCTGTATTGAAGAAGAAGATCAATACGCTGATCAATAAGCCCAGCGATAATAATCCTAATAAGACAGTGTCAAAATAATTCGGTAAATGTAGTGCGTGGAACACATCTTGTAAGACTGGATGATTCAACAATGAAAGGTTGGGTGTGCGCATCACGAACAAGATAACTGAGTTTAAACCTGACATTACTAAGATACCGGCTAAGATGACTGGAATCTTTCCTTTTGTATAAAGTAAGCCTGTAACAAGTCCAGCTGCCATTCCGGCCAAAACCCCTAGAATCGTTGCCAATAATGGACTAACGCCATGCGTGATCGCTGTTACACAGACAGCCCCACCAAGCGGGAATGAACCTTCTGTTGTCATATCAGGGAAATCTAAAATGCGGTAAGTCATAAAAATCCCTAAACCTAATATGGCCCATAACATACCTTGTGAAATTGCGGATACGATCATTGTTCTTCCTCCTTGATCTCTGTCAGTACTTTTGCATCTTGTTTGATGGATTCAGGAATCGTGATTCCTAACAGTTCTGCTTGTTTTTCATTGACGATGATATCGCCTTTATCAAACACATAGACAGGGGTGGTGGCTGGTTCTTTCCCATTTGCTAAAGCGGCTGCCATTTTACCTGTTTGTACACCTAATTCGTATTGATTGATCCCGATTGTCGCTAATCCGCCTTGTTCGACCATCGTATCGACAGAAGGAATTACTGGGATATCTGCTTTATTTGCTTCTTTGATGACCGTTTGCATCGCGTTAGCAATCGTGTTATCTAAAGGAACATAGATAAAATCAACTGATTGGCTCATGACTTGGACGGTTTGTGCAATTTCATTCGTTGAAGGGACGGCATACTTCACTGGTGTTAGTCCTTTGGCTTTTACCGCTTCTTCTGCTTGACTGACTTGATAACGTGAATTGTCTTCTGATGATGCATAAAGAATCCCGACCGTTTTTGCTTTTGGTAATAGTTCTGTCGCTAACTGGATCTGCGCTTCCACAGGCGGTTGGTCAGAAACTCCTGTGATGTTGCCCCCTGGTGCTTCTAAACTTTTTACTAGCCCTGCCCCTACAGGATCAGTCACTGCGCCCAAGACAAGTGGGATATCTTTTGTGGTGTTTGCGATGGCTTGTGCTGCTGGTGTCGCAATGCCTACGAGAACGTCTGGATTATTTTGAACCAATTGTTGACTCATGGTTGCTAACTTACTTTGGTCGGCTTGACCATTTTGGAAATTGATTTCTAGGTTTCGTCCTTCTTCCAAACCTGACTCTTTTAATCCATCTTTGATCCCTCGATAGATTTCATCTAACGCAGGGTGACTAACGAACTGTAAGACCCCAACAACTTTCTTATCACCTGTTCGATTTCCTTCAACAGGTGGCTGATCCTTGATCGTTTCGTAGATAAATGTACCGGTCAAATAGATAAGTATCAGTGCGATTACTGCGATCAATCGTTTATTTTTCATTTTTATTTCCCCTTTTTGTTATGTATTTTTTTAAATAAATCGGCTACGTTTGTAACTTCGAGCGAATGAACAAAAAAAGACAATCACCGCTGGTACGGTCATTGTCTTTTACCAACAAAAAACCGCATAGAGCCATCTATGCGGTCGTCAAATTCTTGTCCAGCATAGATACAAACTTTAGAATCGTACATTGTTGTACTCTAAAAAGTTGTATCTACGAAAAAGTTCGCCCTTGATACAACTTATCTACGCCAGTTACGCCAATTATTTTTATGTTCTGATAAAAATTGAATTGATAAGTTCATCTTGGACCATCCTTTCCTTTAAGTGTTATCCTAAGTCTAATCGAATTTTATTTATCCGTCAACTAATTTTTTATTTTTTTGACTTTTTGTTATTTATCACTAAGTATTTCGCTACAATTACTCCAAGGTACTCTCTGTTGTTTCTTCCGCTTGTTCGCCGTTTGCTAATTCTTTTTCAAGTTGTTTGATGTTGATCAGTGGCAATCGATTCAATGCAGGAACCAAGGTTTTCTCAAGTTCCTCTTTACTTTGGTCAGAAAAGACTAAGCGATTTCTCTCTTTTCCGCCATCAAAGAAAATAATAGTGATTTTATCTTTTTCGATCCCATAACGTTGTTCTAATTCTTGGGTATCATAAACGAGTGGATAGAAGAAAATCGTTCGATTCAATTCACTACTTTGTTGCGGATCTTCAAATATATCCACCACTTGCTTGTAAAGTTCACCCTTCGGCAGACTAAACATGACAGAGATGGCTCGACTATCAGTGATCTCTTGATGCGCGGAAGAAAATGGCAAAGGCTGTAACTTTTCGGAGTGTATCGAGGAATAGATCAATGAATCCACCTGTGCTTCTTTGATTTTACTCGGCAAGAAAAACATCGCGACCGTCAACAAAAATGAACAGCTCAAAAGAAGACCGATCCGTCTGAAATATTTTTGAGGATGTTGCTCAAAATCCTCTGATAAATTCGTGTAGCTCATTATGATTTTATCCTTTATATCTACCATTAATCGCTGCATCTTCTTTTCCCCCACCTGTTCTTTCTCTAATTATACCTAAAATCAAGCGAAAGAACGAAATAAAACACTAGTTTTTCATGTAATTTCTTTCTTTATTCTCTCTTTTACAGAAGAAATCATCCGGTCCATTGGTCTTTCCTTTCTTTTTTCGTTATAATAAGTGTACTTATGAATAGAAATGAGGAATGAATCATGTCCTTTGATGGTGTATTTACCCATGCAATGATCCATGAATTGCGCGAAACACTATTATCTGGTCGGGTCTCAAAGATCCACCAACCGTATGAAAATGAAATCATTTTGGTGATTCGTTCTCGTGGAAAGAACCACCGATTGTTGTTATCTGCTCATCCAAGCTATGCCCGTGTCCAGATCACAGAGATCGATTATCAAAATCCAGAAAATCCACCGAACTTCGTGATGATGTTGCGTAAACATTTAGATGGTGCGATTTTAGAAAATATCAAGCAAATCAAAAATGACCGAGTGATCCACTTCCATTTTTCAAAGCGGGATGAACTAGGCGACTTACAAAATATTGTTTTGATCGTTGAATTGATGGGACGACACAGTACCATCGTTTTAGTGAATCAACAAACACAAAAGATCCTAGAAGCGATCAAACATATCGGCAGCTCACAAAACACGTATCGTTCGTTACTCCCTGGTGTCGAATATGTCGCACCACCTGAACAAGCGGTACTTGATCCTTTTGAAGCAACAAAAGAACAAGTATTTGAACGCCTATCAAAAATCGAGCCAAATGCAAAAGCACTACAACAAGCATTTCAAGGATTAGGTCACGACACTGCATTAGAATTAGTCGAACGGATCAATCAGCGACCGAATGAAAAAATGGCTGTCTGGGAAGAATTCTTTACTGCGATCAATCAACCTACACCCACACACTATGAAGTCGGCACAAAAGAATACTTTACGCCGATTGCTTATCAAGAATTGGCAAAACAAGCCGATTCAGCACAAGAATACGCCACATTAAGCGCGTTGTTAGATGCGTTTTATCAGGAAAAAGCGGAAAAAGATCGAGCAAAACAACAAGGCGGCGAACTGATCCGTAAAATCGAAAATGAACTGAAACGTAATCGCAATAAATTGAAAAAGCGCGAGCAGACCTTGCTTGATTCAGAAAATGCGGAAGAGTTTCGTCGTGATGGCGAACTATTGACGACTTTCATGACTCAAGTTCCTCGTGGCGCGACTGAAGTGACCTTGGCGAATTATTATGAAGAGAATCAACCAATCCGGATTGCTCTTGATCCCGCCTTAACACCTAATCAGAATGCGCAAAAGTACTTTCATCGCTACCAAAAACTTAAAAATGCGGTCAAATTGATCGGGA
Source organism: Enterococcus pernyi (assembly GCF_045371165.1). NCBI lineage: Bacteria > Bacillati > Bacillota > Bacilli > Lactobacillales > Enterococcaceae > Enterococcus > Enterococcus pernyi. The sequence continues at coordinate 87,124 of NZ_JBIQDM010000003.1, read as the reverse complement.
AACAAATCGAAGAAGCGAAAAGCGAGATCCAGTACCTTGAATCTGTCCTTTCGCAATTGGAGATTGCTGGACCGATGGATATCGAAGTGATCAAAGAAGAGCTATTATCAGAGGGCTACTTGAAAAAGAAAACAAACAAAAAACAAAAGAAAGCAAAACCTTCTCAACCTGATCGCTACTTCTCTTCTGACGGCACTGAGATTTTAGTTGGTAAAAACAATCTGCAAAATGATCAATTAACCATGAAAACTGCAAGAAAAACGGATCACTGGTTGCACGCGCAAAACATTCCAGGGTCTCACGTGATCATCAAGAGTGATCAGCCTTCTGATGAAACCATTACGGAAGCTGCTGAACTAGCTGCGTATTTCTCCAAATATCGCCACTCTGCACAAGTGCCTGTGGATCTAGTGCAAGTCAAACATATTCGCAAACCGAATGGCGCTAAACCAGGATATGTGATTTACGAAAACCAAAAAACGATCATTGTGACGCCAGAAGAAGAAAAAATCCAAGCAATGACGAAAGATTGATTTTGCTAAAAAAACCGACGTCAAGAAGTCATGACTTCTGACGATCGGTTTTTTTGTGTGTTTAAAACTATCTTCAATTAAAAATGGTAGCCTGTCGCAATGATTTCTTTTGTGCCAGTTGTACGGTCAAAGGCTTCTAAGACAAATCCTGAACCATAATCGACACGATAGGTACCAGCACCAATTTTATGTCCTGCCAAATTTGCATCGACTTTCTTCCAGTTATTACGAGTTTCTGTGATATAGCGATCCCAATAACTATCTGACAGCACTTGGCGGTCGCCAACTACCGTTCCAAGTCCATATGTATGGATGCGCCCAGCAGCATCTTTTTTGTATGGGATATCTGCTCGGATGCGTTCTTGTAAATCAACCGTTCCTGTTGCTTCACCCGTATAAAATACTTGTATTCACAGTTTTTGACGTTTGTTTCGTTCCCATATCACTATTGACTCCTACTGAATAGGATTGACTGGACACATTTTTTGGATTGTATTCATTGCCAGTGAGTCTTTCATTCACACCAATATCTCCCCATTGATACATTTGGTAGGATAAAGCATAGGCCATCGTGCTCATGCGATCGATCGTGCTTTGATTGACCGATTTCAAATACCCTTCTCCGATTTGTGGAAGCGAATCATCCGCACAAGCAACAGACTCCCCTTTAAATAGTCCTACACTCGTCGCTCCCACTACTCCTAACATTAATTTAATTACTTTTTTCATTTTGCTGATCCCCTTTATCATTATTGATAAACCGATGATGAAATCGTTACCGATCGTTTTATTAATGATATTATGTACTTTACTGCAACAATACAGTCAGACTTGAAAGAACAAAAAAATAAGCCTGAAATCAACATTCACTGATTTCACGACTTATCTTTTGCTTTACCTTCTTTTCCAATGAAAGGATTGATTCGATTTTAAACGTTCACTTCACCTGTTTCATCACCTGTTGGATACTTGTGATAAACTTCTTGGCGATATCACTTAATGGCTGCTTTCCAGAATAAATGACATATAACTCATTCATCGGACTATCCGCTAAAGGAATCAAGCGTAAATATTCTTTGATCTCCCCGATCACGATGCCAGAGCCTGAAGCATAGGCATCTGTTTCTAACACAATGTTCATCAACGTGCCACGGTCACTCGTATAGATCACCGATTCTTGTTCAGGGATCTCAATTAGATCTTCATAAAAGTAAGGAAAATTATTGCCATCTTGTGTAAACCGAACTTGTGGAAATGCTGCTAACTCTTCTACCTTTATTTCTTCTTGCTGGGCAAGTGGATGGCGCTGTCTAAGAAAGATATGGGTCTTAAATGTTCCTAAAGACTGCGCGACTAATTCCCCTTGTTCTAAGTAACGCTTGATCCCTGTGCGATTATGGTCATTCATATAAAGGATACCTAACTCGCTTTGCTGCTGTTGGACTTCTTCGATCACGTTTGCTGTTGTCGTTTCCATGATCCGAAACTGCTTCACTTCTGCTTTAAACGTCTCGATCAGTTGCGCAGTCAATGGTCCTAGAAAATCATAGTGTTGTGAAGCAATCGAAAAGCTTTCTCGCTTTTCACTTTTTTGGTAATAGTTTTCCAAAGAATCTAATTGTACTAAAATCCGTTCCGCCCGTTTTAAAAAGGCTTGACCATCTTCTGTTAGATAGGCACCTCGATTCGTGCGGGTAAATAAAGTGATACTTAATTCATTTTCCAATTCTTTGATCGCTGCAGAAAGGCTTGGTTGAGAAACAAACAATTTTTTTGCTGCTTCTCGAAAACTTCCATTATTCGCTACCGCAGTGACATATTTCAATTGTTGGATGTTCATTTCGTCCCCTTGTAATAATAAATTTTTCGTTCCTTTAGTGGTTGTAATGGACGATTATTTGGTTGCGCATATTGTCCTTTGAATGGGATCAAAAAATCACGATTCAATTGACCGACTTGATCCATGACGAACCATTGGATCGGCCCACTCGTTGGCGGAGTGGTCAATGAACCAACGTAATGATAATGACTTTTCTGCTCAGGGAAAAAGACAGAGGCATCGGTCCAATGCTCATGGGCATCGAGATCCCATTTGTCGCCATTTTGGCGATCGTACAACCAACCCTCATCATTTGATAGATGGTACATCGCACCAACCACTAAGTTTTCTTGTCGTTCGTTCGTATGGACAAAGTGAAACTCGATATCTTCTTGTTTCCCATTGATGACGTGTTCTGACGGCATATGAAAATGGATGTCGGTCAAATAGTATTTGTCTTCATTGAAAAGAACGTAACTGATTTGATCGTATGGCACAAGATGGATCGTGTTCTTGAACTCCTTATCCGTGAAGCGTTGCTTCTGATAATGAAAAGACAGTGTTTCTTTCGTGTCACTGCTTTCTTCACATGTAACTAGAGAAATGGGCGATTGCCACTCAAATTCGGCTCCTTTTGCAAACCAATCGCACAATCCTGCCCAATGTTCCGGTCCTCTTTCACCAGAATAACCCCACTCAACATCCATATTCTTCTTCAACTAAAATTCCTCCTGAATCAGTTACCTACAAGGCACTTCGACTATTCTTTTTCTTTTTTGACAATGTTTGAAACAGCTGCTAAGAAATCCTCTTTTCCATAGAATTCTTGATTGAGCAACTCCGGAAAGATCTCCTTGAAAAAATATTGGACGGAAGGTCGATGGTCGAAGCCTTTGATCGTTGTGACTGCCTCAATAAACATCTCTTTATAGACTTTCTCCGGATTATTTTTACTGATCTCATCAAATGATTCGTACAACAAATCGATTTTATCTGAAACTGCTAATAATTCGCCTTCGACCGTATCGTCTTTTCCTTCGAACAAGCGGCGACGATAGACGTCTTGTAACGCTTCGGGAATTTCTTGATTGATGAACTCATCCGTCATTTTTTCTTCGACAGTCTGTAGCATCCCCCGCAACTCTTTACTTGCATATTTTACTGGAGTTTTGATGTCGCCGATAAAACGTTCAGTGTAATCATGGTTCAAAGCTTTTTCATACAAGAGTTTCCAATCGATTGATTGCCCATGGAGTTCTTCAATATCACCTAAGACTTGCGCAATTGAAGCCACACGATAGGAATGAGCCGCAACAGTATGTTCAGTGTGTTTGAAGAAACCTGGCGCCCGTGTGATTCTTTCTAAGTTATTTAGTCCTAAAATAAATTCATTCAATCCCATAAAGATTCCTCCTCCTTGAGATGACTTTTCCGATAATCTTATCATTAAATAACTTGAATTCGCAAATTTTCAGCTTATTATCTTTAGAGGTTTTCATTTATAAAAGAATAGTTTTTACTATGTATCATCAGGATTTAGCTATTCCACAAATAGAAAAAGGGCTGAAACAACAAATGTTTTCCGCCCTTTTTTCAACTTAATCCGTCACCCAGTTCTCAGGATCTTTTTTCCATTCTTTTAGTAAAGCTAATTCTGTTTCGTCGATGGTTTTATTTTCTAAAGCAAATTCGATCAGCACAGAATAATTCGTCAAAGTAACCAATGGTAGACCCGCTGCTTCAAAGTTAGCTTTTCCTTTTGGCAACTCGTAAGTAAAGATAGCTGCGACACCTAAAACATCCGCACCTTCTCGTTTCGCTGCTTCAGCGGCTTCTAGTACACTTCCACCTGTTGAGATCAAATCTTCAATGACCACCATTTTTTGTCCTTCGAAGATCCGTCCTTCGATTTGGTTCCCTTTGCCATGAGCTTTCGCTTTGCTGCGAATATAGACCATTGGTAAGTCTAAGATCTCAGCTACCCATGCTGCATGAGAGATTCCTGCAGTTGCTGTTCCAGCAATCACTTCGACTTCTGGAAATTCTTGCTTGATTTTTTCAGCTAATCCTTGAGCGATTTCTTTTCTTACTTTTGGATAACTCATCGTGATGCGATTGTCACAATAGATGGGGCTTTTGATGCCACTTGCCCAAGTAAATGGTTGGTTTGGGCTTAAGAAAACAGCTTCGATTTCTAAAAGGTCTTTGGCAATAGTTTGTTCGATATTCATAGATCAACGACTCCATTCTTCTTTGATTGTTTGATAGGCTTGGTAAGGATCTTCTGCTTGTGTGATAGGTCGACCGACAACGATAAAGGTTGAGCCAATTTCTTTTGCACGGGCTGGTGTCACGATTCTGGTTTGGTCACCAGCAACTGTTCCTTCCGGTCGGATGCCAGGGGTTAGACACGTAAATGTGTCACCTGCTTTTGCTTTGATCGATGCCACTTCAAGTGCTGAAGATACGACCCCATCTAAACCTGCTTCTTTTGCACAAGCTGCGTAGTGGATCACACTTTCTTCTAAGGGTACTTCGATCAGTTGATCATGGTGCATCTCTTCTTCACTTGTGGAAGTCAGTTGCGTGATTGCTAAAAGTAAAGGTCGTTTCTTACCTTCGGGTGTTCCATCTGTCAAGCCACGCATCGCCGCTTCCATCATACGGATACCGCCGGCAGCATGGACACAAGTAATGTCTACGCCTAATTTTGCTAGGCCTTGCATCGCTTTTTCCACGGTATTTGGGATATCATGTAATTTCAAATCTAAGAAAACGTCATGTCCAGCGTCTTTTAACCAACGAACGATGATTGGTCCTTCTTGATAAAAGAGCTCCATACCGATTTTAACGAATAACTTTTCGTCTTCTGGGAAACGTTGCATAAAGGTTTCTACTTCTTGCCAAGATGAAAAATCTAAAGCAATAATTGGTCGTTGATTCATTGATTTCTACCTTCTTTCACTTCTTTGATCAATTGCTCTAAAGACTCAATGCCTAACTCGCTCATTCTCGCTGGTAGGTCTGCAATCAGTTTTGGACAGATATAAGGGTCGGTAAAGTTGGCTGTCCCAACAGCAACTGCACTTGCACCTGCCATATACATCTCCAGTACATCATCAACGGTTTGCACACCGCCCATCCCAATGATCGGCAAGTTTGAGACACTTGCCACCTGATGGATCAAACGAATAGCCACCGGTTTGATTGCTGGTCCTGAGAGACCGCCTGTTTGATTGGCAAGAATCGGTTTTCTAGTTTTCAGATCGATACGCATCCCCAGCAAGGTATTGATCATCGTAAACCCATCGGCCCCGCCAGCTTCAATAGCCTGTGCCACTGGCACGATATCCGTAACATTAGGAGATAATTTGACATAGACAGGGACATTCGCCACTTTTTTCACCGCTTGTGTCAGTTGGAACGCCACATCTGGGTCAGTACCAAAAGCAATTCCGCCATGTTTGACATTTGGACACGAGATATTAAGTTCGATGGCATGGACATTCGGTGCATCACCGATCTTGCCACAAACTTCAACATAGTCTTCTTCACAGGCACCAGCGACATTTGCTATGATCGGCAAATCTTTATAGGTGGCTAATTCAGGTAGCGATTTTTCCATGACCACTTCCATTCCAGGATTTTGCAACCCGATCGCATTGAGCATACCAGAAGGTGTTTCTGCTACTCGCGGCGTGGGATTACCAAAGCGCGCTTTAGGTGTCGTCGCCTTGACCATGATTGCGCCAAGTTGGTTCAAATCGTAGTATTTGCCATATTCTTTGCCAAATCCAAAGCAGCCACTTGCTGGCATGATTGGATTCTTCAAGTTTAGTCCTGGAAGTTTAACTGCTAAAGGGTTACTCATAAAATCACCTCTCCTGCTTGGAAAATCGGTCCTTCATCACAGACTTTCAAGCTTTTCGTTCCTGTTTCATCGCCTGGGACATGACAGACACATGCGTAACATGCACCGACACCACAGGCCATACGAGACTCTAATGACAATTGGACGTTAGGATGACCGGCGAAAAGCTGTTCCACTGTCTTTAGTAATCCATTTGAACCGCATGCAAAAATAGCAGCAGGCTTATTTTTTGCCGCAAGTAATAGATTACCGACATTCCCATGGAGTCCATAGGTGCCGTCATCCGTTGCGATCCTTGTATCACCTAGCTTTAGAAATTCTTCTTCATAATACATTACTTCTTGTGAAGCAAAGCCTAGAAAGTGAATCGCTTTGACGCCTCGTTCCTTCAGCTGTTTCGATAGTTCGTATAAAGGAGGAACACCGATCCCTCCACCGACAATGAAGACCTCATCTTTGTTCGTTAATCCTGAAAGATCGAAGCCATTCCCTAAAGGCCCTAAGACGTCTAAAGAATCACCAGCAGTCAATTCTGCGAAATGCTTTGTTCCGTCTCCTTCTACACGGTAGATGATACGACAAGTTTTTTGTGATTGATCGATCTGGTTGATACTGATTGGTCGGCGCAACAACAAATCTGCTCGGGGTACGCGAATATGAAGGAATTGTCCAGGGCGTGTCATTTCTTGGACTAATTCCCCAGTCAGTGTCATTTCATAGATTCGTGGTGCTAGTTGCCGTTGGTGAACGATTTTCATTACTTCTTGTTTCATCTTAACACTCCTATGTTTTGGGACTTTTCGCTAGACTGCTTTGCTTTTTTCATTTTTTAAATAGGAGGGCAATTGCCCTCCACGATTAGATTGCTTGTGTTGAAAATGCTCGGGATTCCATCACGCGGACGATCGCATCCGCAGTATCAAGGGAAGTAAACAATGGCGTGCCATGCTCTACTGCTTCACGTCGAATGATAAAACCATCTTTTGACGCATTCCCACGATCTTTATCAATGGTATTGACAACCACTTGTGCTTTGCCCGCACGAATCAGGTCAACGACATTTTTCTCTTTTGTTTCCTCAGAGATTTTAGCTACTGGTGTCACCACAAGTCCGTGTTGTTCAAAGAAAGCTGCGGTATTTTTCGTTGCCAATAAGCTATAGCCGATTTCTGCAAAGCGTTTTGCTAGACCTAAGGCTTCTTCTTTCGTTTCATCGGCGATCGTAAACAAGACAGCACCATAATCAGGCAAGCGTAAACCAGATGCTTCGAACGCTTTATACAGCGCTTTGTCTAAGTTTTGATCCGAACCCATGACTTCACCTGTCGACTTCATCTCTGGGCCTAAATAAGTGTCCACTTTATGCAACTTCGTAAATGAGAAAACTGGCGCTTTGACATGGACGTTGGCAGTTTCAGGGTACAAACCATCTTCATAGCCTAAGTCTTTCAATTTTTCTCCTAAGATGGCTTTTGTCGCGATCTGTGCCATCGGGATATTCGTCACTTTGCTCAAGAAAGGAACCGTTCGACTCGCACGTGGGTTCACTTCGATGACATATACTTGGTTGTCATGGATCACGAATTGGATGTTCATCATCCCGATACAATTCAACCCTCGTGCTAAACGGATCGTGTAATCTTCGATTGTTTGCTTGATTTCCTCTGACAGCGCTTGTGGTGGATAAACCGCCATAGAATCGCCTGAATGGACCCCTGAACGTTCGATATGTTCCATGATTCCTGGGATCAAGACGGTTTCGCCATCACAGATCGCATCGACTTCGCACTCACTACCGATCAAGTAACGATCGACTAAGACTGGATGTTCTGGTGAAGCTTTGACCGCATGTTCCATATAATCTTCTAGATCGCGTTGGTTCTCAACGATCTCCATTGCCCGACCTCCCAAGACATAGCTTGGACGAACAAGTACTGGATAGCCGATTTTATTGGCAACTGCAACTGCTTCTTCTTTACTTGTCGCAGTATCTCCTAGTGGCTGAGGCACCCCTAATTCTTGTAACGCTTGTTCGAATAGATCACGGTTCTCCGCACGATCAAGGTCTTCGATCGTTGTGCCTAGGATTTTTACACCTGCTTTTGCTAATGGTTCAGCTAGATTGATCGCTGTTTGTCCTCCAAATTGGACGATGACACCGATTGGTTGTTCCAACTCGATGACATTCATCACATCTTCAAAAGTCAAAGGCTCAAAGTAAAGTTTATCAGAAATCGAGAAATCTGTCGAAACGGTTTCAGGATTACTATTCATGATGATTGCTTCATAGCCTGCTTGTTGAATGGCTTTGACTGAATGAACTGTTGCATAATCAAATTCTACCCCTTGTCCGATACGGATCGGTCCAGAACCAAGTACTAGAACAGAAGGTTTTTCTGAACGATGGCTTTCATTTTCGATTTCATACGTACTATAGAAGTAAGGTGTGTGGGATTCAAATTCGGCAGCACACGTATCGACCATTTTGTAAACAGGTTGAATGTTCTTTTCCGTACGTAATTGGCGAATCGCTTCCGTCGTCGTTTTCCACAATTCCGCAATTTTGCGATCTGTGAAGCCATTTTGTTTCACAGCAAGAAGTAGATCCAGCTGATTCGGTTGTGCCGAAAGCTCCTCTTCTAATTCAATGATATGCAACAATTTATCCAAGAAGAATAAATCGATTTTCGTCAAGTCTGCCAATTCTTGGATCGGATAGCCACGACGGATCGCTTCGGCTAAGTAGAATAAACGATCATCTTGTGCTCGGACGATTTTCTCCATCAAACGTTCTTCACTGACTGTCTTTAGTTCTGGCAATTCAAGGTGGTGCGCCCCGATTTCTAATGAACGAACGGCTTTTAATAAAGATTCTTCGATGTTACGACCGATCGCCATCACTTCGCCGGTTGCTTTCATTTGCGTGCCTAAGACACGTTCACCGTTTTCGAATTTGTCGAAAGGCCAACGTGGGATTTTTGCTACTACATAATCCAATGCGGGCTCAAATTCTGCATAAGTCGTTCCTGTTACTGGATTTTTCATTTCATCCAAGGTCAAGCCTAACGCGATTTTAGCTGCTAATTTTGCGATCGGATAGCCGGTCGCTTTACTTGCTAAAGCAGAGGAGCGTGAAACACGAGGGTTCACTTCGATGACATAGTAGTTGAAACTATGAGGGTCTAATGCTAACTGAACGTTACAGCCACCTTCGATTTTCAATGCACGGATGATCGATAGTGACGCATCTCTTAACATTTGATATTCATGGTCTGCTAATGTTTGACTCGGTGCAAAGACGATTGAATCCCCTGTATGGATACCGACTGGATCGAAATTTTCCATGTTGCAGACAACGATGGCATTATCGGCAGAGTCGCGCATCACTTCATATTCGATTTCCTTGAAGCCTGCAATACTACGTTCAATCAAACATTGTGTGACGGGCGACAAGCTCAAGCCATTTTCCGCGATTTGTCGTAGTTCGGCTTCATTCTCACACATACCACCACCAGTCCCCCCTAATGTGAAGGCTGGTCGAACGATGATCGGGTAACCGATTTTATTGGCAAAGGCGACTGCTTCTTCCACCGTTGTCACGATTTCTGATTCTGGGATCGGTTGATTTAATTCTTCCATCAACTTTTTGAACAAGTCACGATCTTCTGCTTGGTCGATCGCACTTAATTTCGTCCCTAATAATTCGATGCCTAATTCGTCCAAGATTCCTGATTCAGCTAATTCCATCGCCATATTCAAACCTGTTTGCCCACCTAATGTCGGTAAGATCGCATCAGGACGTTCTTTTCGCAAAATTCGTGAGACAAATTCTAATGTGATTGGTTCTAGGTAGACTTGATCGGCAATTTCTTTATCAGTCATGATCGTTGCTGGATTGGAGTTGACTAAGACGACTTCGTAGCCTTCTTCTTTTAAAGCAAGACAAGCCTGTGTACCTGCATAGTCAAACTCAGCGGCTTGACCAATGATGATCGGACCAGAACCGATCACCATGATTTTATTGATATCTGTGCGTTTTGGCATTAGAATTGCTCCTTTCCAGCGTCCATCATTTCCATAAATTCATCAAATAAATGTAGTGCATCATGTGGGCCAGGTGCTGCATCTGGATGGAATTGCACACTGAAGGCAGGATAGCGACGGTGACGGACACCTTCGACTGTGCCATCATTGACTTCCACATGAGTGACAATTAATTTTTCCGGATCGATCGTTTGTTCATTTACCGCATAGCCATGGTTTTGTGACGTAAAATCGATTCTTCCTGTTGCAACTTCACGCACAGGATGATTCAGTCCACGATGACCAAATTTCATCTTGTACGTATCTGCACCATTTGCTAGTGCAAAAAGTTGATGCCCCAAGCAGATGCCGAAAATCGGGATTTTTCCTTGGATTTGTTTGATCATCTCGATCGCTTCTGGTACATCTTTCGGATCCCCTGGTCCATTCGTCAGCATCACGCCGTCTGGCGATAATGAAAGGATCGTTTCCGCATCCGTATTGTACGGTAAGACTGTTAAATTACAGTCACGCTTACTCAATTCACGTAAGATGCTATGTTTCAATCCAAAATCAATGACTGCCACATTTCTTCCTGTTCCTGGGCTAGGATAAGGTTTATTGGTTGAAACTTGTTGGACTTGGTTCGTTGCCAAGACGGTTGCTTTTAGTTGGTCAAACGCATGTTCAAATGTGTCGCCTGCATCCACAATACTGGCTTTCATCGTCCCAACTTCACGGATTTTTCGTGTCAACGCCCGTGTATCGATGCCAGAGATACCAGGGATTCCTTTTTGTTTCAAGAACTCGTCTAATGTCATTTGGTTACGCCAATTTGACGCAACACGTGCATGCTCTTTGACCACTACACCTTTACACGTTGGTGCAATCGATTCATAATCATCACGGTTGACGCCATAATTCCCTACCATCGGGTACGTAAATGTAATGATCTGTCCATTAAAACTTTGGTCTGTGATCGTTTCTTGATATCCTGTCATACTTGTCGTAAAGACGATTTCTCCAAACACATTGGCTGTCGCACCAAATGATTTCCCTTTAAATACTGTGCCATCTTCTAAAATCAGCAACCGTTCCATCCAATTATTCCCCCTTATGCCAAACAAGTTTTCCGTTGACAAATGTCATCAATGTTTCTCCTTTGATTTCCCAACCGACGAAAGGTGTGTTCTCGCCTTTTGATAAGAAATCTTTTTTATCGATTACTGCAGAATGCGCAATATCGTAAACTGCCAAGTCTGCTGATGCGCCGATCGTCAAGGTGCCAGCTTCCAAACCAAAGATGGCTGCTGGTTTGACTGCCATCCAGTCAATCACTTGCTCTAGTGTGAATTTTCCTGTTTCAACAAAATGTGTATACACGAGTTGGAAGGCTGTTTCACTTCCAACGATCCCGAAAGGTGATTGCAAGAAACTTTGACTTTTTTCTTCTAATCCGTGTGGGGCATGGTCGGTGGCAATACAATCGATAGTGCCATCAAGCAAGCCTTCGATCAATGCCTCGCGATCGGCTTTGCCTCTCAACGGTGGATTCATTTTCCAAAAACCAAAATCTTCTGGGATATCTTCATCGATCAAGATCAGATGATGCGGTGAAACCTCTGCAGTCACGTGAATCCCGGCTTTTTTCGCATCGCGGATCACCCGCACACTTTCTTTTGTTGAAACATGGCAGACATGATAGTGAACGCCTGTTGCTTCCGCTAATAGGAGATCACGAGCAATTTGAGAAGACTCAGTCACACTCAAAATACCTGGCAACCCTAGCTCTTCTGCTTTTTCTCCTGCGTGCATCACACCGCCAAATAATAATGATTCATCTTCTGTGTGAGCAACGAGTGCTTTATTGTTTTTCGCAGCTTCTTTCATCGCTAAGTACATCGTGCCTGCTGTTTGCACGCCGACACCATCATTGGTAAAAGCAAATGCGCCTTCATTGATCAATGCTTCTTGATCGACCAGTTCTTCACTTCGAAGATTCTCAGTGATCGGTGCATACTGTAATACTTTGACGACAGCATCACGTTTGATGATGTCATAGACTTGTTTTAATTTTTCTGCTGTATCAGGTACTGGGTCAAGATTTGGCATCGCACAAACAGTGGTGAACCCACCTCGAGCAGCTGCTTTCGTGCCAGCTTCGATCGTTTCCTTGTAAGTAAAGCCAGGCTCTCTCAGATGGACATGGACATCCACTAATCCAGGTGTGATCAACTGCCCTTGTGCATCAAACACTTCATCAAATTCAGCCTCAGGAAAGCCTGTACCGATTGCTTTGATCTTTCCTTCTTCGATCCAAATTTCTGCTGGTGTTGTTTCATTTCTTTTTGTATTGATTTGACCGTTTTTAATGAGTGTTTTCATGTTTCTTCCTCCTCTTATGTTTATGCTTTTCCACTTAATACAGCTTCTAAGATCGCCATTCTGACAAATACACCATTGCTCATTTGCTGAATGATCCGTGACTGTAACCCTTCAACCAGTGAATCCGCCAATTCGACATCTCGATTGACTGGTGCCGGGTGCATGATGATTGCATGTTTTTGCATTTTTTTAGCGCGTTCGACTGTCAAGCCGTACTCTTGATGATAGCCTTCTTTTGAAAAACTTTCTTTTCCATCGTGGCGTTCATGTTGCACACGTAACATCATCATGACATCGACTTGATCCAGCAAGTCATCTAGTGGTAAGTAATGACCGTAAACTTCAAATTCATCGTCATACCATTCTCTTGGACCTGAGAAGAAAACCTGTGCGCCAAGACGTTTCAACATCTGCATATTCGATTTTGCGACACGAGAATGTGTGATATCTCCGACGATCGCCACTTTCAAGCCTTCAAAATAGCCAAATTCTTCATAGATCGTCATCAAATCAAGTAAGCACTGCGTTGGATGTTGCCCGCTACCGTCACCGCCATTGATGATCGAGCATTGGATCGTTTTACTTTGGATCAATTCGTCATAGTAGTTTTCATCTCCATGACGGATAACAGCTACATCCACCCCAAGTGCAGACATCGTTAGAACGGTATCGTATAATGTTTCACCTTTTGTAACTGAACTTGTACTTGCTTCAAATTCGATCACTTCAAGACCAAGTTTCTTTTCTGCTACATCAAAACTTTTATGCGTTCGTGTACTGTTTTCAAAGAACAAGTTCGTTGCAAAATATTGGGATTTTTGTGGTGACCAAGTTGCGCCCTGTTTGAACTCTTGTCCTCGTCGGATCAACCCCATTACTTCTTGGTCTGTTAATGCTTCTACCGTTAATAAGTGTTTTAAACTGATGCGTTCTGATTTGATGATCATGCGATGTCCTCCTTAATTTTCTTCGCTGCGTGAAGTTTCTGGTAAGATAAGATTTAAAATGATTCCTAAAACTGTTGCTAGTGCCATGGCAGATAAAGTGAATGTCCCGACTTCTAGGACTAATCCCCCGATACCTACGACTAAGATGACTGAAGCAATCAATAGATTTTTCTTTTTATCAAAATCGATTTTGTTTTCGACTAAGATTTTCATCCCACTTGCCGCAATCACTCCGAATAGGATGAAACTGATACCTGAAATGACTGGGCCAGGAATACTTAATATCAAAGCACTTAGTTTGCCAATGAAGCCAAGGATCACTGCGAAGACCGCTGCGCCTCCGATCACGAACACGCTGTGTACGCGAGTGATTGCCAAGACGCCGATATTTTCACCATAACTTGTCACTGGCGGCCCACCAACAAAAGCTGCCACTAATTGAGCCAAGCCATCTCCTGTCAATGTACGGTGTAAGCCTGGATCTTCAAAGAAATTTCGTTTGGTCAATTTGTTCAAGACCATCAAATGGCCGATGTGTTCGGTCATTGTGACAAAGGCGATCGGTGCCATCGTAGTGATTGCCCCTATATATAACTTCGGTTGATATTGCACAAATGGAATCTCAAAGTTAGGCAGCGCGAACCATGGCGCATCGATGATTGGTTGGGTGTCAACGATCCCGAAAAGCAAAGCCACGATGTAACCAGAGATGATGCCAAGCAAGATCGGTAATAATCCTAGAAACCCGCGTAAGAACATATTGAAGAAAATCGTCAATCCTAAAGTGATCAACGCAACTGATAGATATTTGAAATCGTAATGGTCTTGATTGAACATCGCGTTGTTTGCTGCGTTGGCAGCTAAACCTAAACCGATGACCATGATGACTGGGCCAACCACGATCGGTGGCAAGATTTTGTCTAACCAAGCCGAACCGATTTTCTTGATGATCAACGCAACGATCAGATAGACAAGTGCTGTTGTCATCGCGCCTTGTGCGATCGCCGGGAAGCCGTCGGTTTTCATCAACATCTGCATAGCGGCGATGAACGCAAAGCTACTGCCTAGATATGCTGGAATCTTCCCTTTTGTTGTAATCAAGTAAACGATCGTTCCTAATCCTGAACTGACCAAGGCAATACCAGGGTCGATTCCGACTAAGATCGGTACTAAGACAGTTGCACCGAACATCGTGAATAAATGCTGTAAACTTAAACCCACCCAGTGTCCAATGGTTGGTCGATCATGGATGTCTAATACCACACTATCGTTGTGGAACTTTTTTTCTTCTGCCATCTTGCCTTACTCCTCTACTTTTCCTCGTTTAAGATCATGATGCGATCTTGTCCATCTAATTCTTGCATCTCTACTAAGATTTCTTCTTTTTTTGCTGTAGGGATATTTTTTCCTACGTAATCTGCGCGGATCGGTAATTCTCGGTGTCCCCGATCAACTAGAACTGCTAGTGAGATTTTTCTTGGACGACCAAAGTCCATGACTGCATCCATTGCAGCGCGGATCGTCCGTCCTGTGTATAACACATCATCGATCAAGATAACTTCTTTTCCTTCTAAACTGACTGGAATATCTGAAGAATGCAATTCTGGTTCTTGAGCGATCTCTTTTTTATCGTCACGGTACAATGTGATATCAAGTTCCCCTACAGGTACTTCGATATTTTCGAGTTGTTTCAGACGTTCGGCAATTCGAGCAGCGATGTAGATCCCTCTCGTTTTGATTCCGACTAAGACGATCTCTTCGATACTTTGATTTCTTTCGATGATTTCGTAAGTGATACGTGTTAGCGCTCGTTTCATCGTTACTTGATCCACTACTTCTTTTGCTTGCATCATTTTTCCCCCTCCATTTTTTACACAAAAAAACTCCTGCCCTAAGAGGACAGGAGGAATGTTTAGACTGAGTGTATACTACCACACCGGTCGCTTTGTGTATGCGACGTCATTGAGCAAGTCTCGCTATGGCGCACCACAGGAATTCTTACTCACACCCTTCTTAGCCTCACGGGACTAAACTTAAAGGACTGCTATTAAGTTTTTCTTTTATTGTTTATTACTATACCGTTAAGTACTTTAAAAAGCAATATCTTTTCTCAACTTCTCTAAAGTTTTTTCAAAAACTTCTGGCAATGGTGCCTCAAAGGTCATTCGTTCATTCGTTTGAGGATGAGTGAAACCTAATAATTTAGCATGTAAAAATTGGCCATTGCCTTTGAGGGTTTTCTTTGGTCCATATACGGGATCACCTG
The DNA here is from genome assembly GCF_045371165.1 of Enterococcus pernyi. NCBI lineage: Bacteria > Bacillati > Bacillota > Bacilli > Lactobacillales > Enterococcaceae > Enterococcus > Enterococcus pernyi. The sequence goes on along the minus strand of NZ_JBIQDM010000003.1, from coordinate 71,280 downwards.
CTAAAGGATAACCAATATACTTCATATGCACACGGATCTGATGCGTACGCCCTGTTTCTAATTGTAACTCTACTAAAGTGAAATTCTCAAAACGTTCTAGTACAGTAAAATGCGTCACAGCTGGTTTTCCATCTTCGCGGATCGCTTGCATTTTTCGATCGACTTTTGAGCGCCCGATAGGTGCATTGATCGTCCCTTTTTCATGAGGAATAACGCCATGGACTAAAGCAATATATTTTCTTAGGGAAGTTTTATCTTTCAATTGCTGCGCCAACGCTTCATGGGCTTGATCATTTTTGGCGATCATCAATAATCCAGACGTGTCTTTATCGATTCGATGGACGATCCCTGGACGGATCACGCCATTGATCGATGATAGATTTTTCATATGGTACATCAACGCATTGACTAGTGTTCCTTGGGCATGACCAGCAGAAGGATGAACGACCATGCCTTGTGGTTTATTGACCACAGCTACGTCGTCATCTTCATAGACGATTTCTATTGGTAAGTCTTCTGCTACGATCTCAAGTTCTTCAGGCTCTGGTACTTCCACGACGATTGCATCAGCCGATTTTACTTTGTAATTCGCTTTTACTGGTTCCCCATTTACGGAAACGGCACCGTCTTTCAACCATTGTTGAACTTGTGAACGACTATGATCCGCAAATAATGCTGTCAGAACTTTATCGATCCGTCCTTTTTCTTCTTTGATAGTTGCTTTTAATTGTGTCATTTTTTTCGTTGTTCCTTTTCATCTAAAATAATATAAATCAATACGCAGATCACACCGATCACTAGAGAAATGTCTGCCACATTAAAAATCGGGAAATTCACGAAATCAGTTTGGAACATATCGATCACATACCCTAAACGGACACGATCGATAAAGTTACCGATTGCTCCAGCTAGAATCAATGTCAGACCGATCATGAACCAACGATTTCCGTTGCTACGATTTTTGATCATCAACGTCAAGATCACTACAACTGCAATGATCGTCACGACAGTAAAAAACCACATTTTTCCTTCTAGTAAACTCCAAGCTGCTCCGAAATTACGGATATGATTCAAGGACAAGATCCCTGGAATCACTGATTTCGTTTCTCCTAAAGCAAAGTTATCGACGATCAACCATTTTACCCATTGATCTAAGCCGATGATCAACGCACTTATAATCCAATATATCGCTAACAAACAATCATTCCTTTTCTACTTCATGATAAATATCTCTTGGTCTGATGATCCCTAATAAATTTCCGTTAGGGTCGCCGTTTTTGGTGATCAACACAGCCTCAAGCGTACCCTGCTCGCCAAACATTTTTTCTACTTCAGCAATCGTTGTCTGAGCGGATACAAAATGATAATTGGTGTACTTACCATCTTGAGTGATCAGATCGGCAGCTATTTTTCCTTGAAGATCGATCACACCATGATGACTTTCTTTGGCTAACCAAAAACCTAACATCCGCAACGTCACTAATCCTTTGAATGTTCCTTTATGATAAAGCGGGAACTGAGAATAACGCTTTTGAGCAACAGTCTCCAACAAACTAGGTAATGGGATGTCCCATTCAAACCCAGTTACATGCTTTGCGAAACGCGGTAACACTGTTTCTGGACGAATCAGTTCTTGCTCGATTCTTTGGATACGCTTCGTCGCCCATTCATTAGGTTCAGCGATAATAAAATCGACGGCGATCCGATCATGCACGATCGCATTACGTAATTGAGCCAACTGTAGTAAGTCATCCTCATATTTTTTAATACTTTGGTGTTGCTTTTGTGCTAAACGACGAACGAGTTCAGTGAACCCCATATTTCGTGGATTCCCCATCTCTTCTTGCATCCATTTTTCGATCCGATTAAAGCTACTCAAAAAAAGATCAGAATTCTTCATCACTAGCCTCCTTGATGACATATGCTTTATTTTTTATAAATAGAAAGAAACCAATCATTACGACGACGATCAGTAAACTATAAAGGATACTTTGAATAGCAACAGCACTGATCCCTGTAAATAAGAAAAGTACGGGATATAACTGTAATAGCAATAAATTCATCGTAATCCGATAGTTTTTAGTTGGTTCTGTTATCGTATAGACTGGACTTTTGAGCCAAAAAAAGGTGACTTGCATCTGAAACGGGGTGTCTACATCTAGAGTAACAGATTGGTTTTGCCCCAAACTGATTTTCCGATCATCCACCCGTAATGTGATTGGACTACCCATTCCGTAAAATCCCGTATCTCTAGTAACATTCACTTCCATTTTCGCTCCTCCTATTATGCGTTAGTCTCTATCAAAACACAAGCGGAATCTCTGTTATCCCTAATGGATCGATCCTTATATCATCTTTTTCAGCAATCATTTTTCCTCATTTTCATCCTCTAATTTACTTTCCAGTCTTTTCTGCCCAAATCGATTGACAGAAGAAACCAAAAACACTAAGGCAGACATAAATAAAGCCGAAGATATAAATGTAATCCCTAAAATCGCTAAAAAATGAGGATCGAAATAACCAGTGTATAACTCATGATATAAGCTATAATTTCTCACCCCAGTAACTGCAGAAACGAATACACTTCCAACAATGACTGCTAACACTCGTAATTTCTTTGCATGTTTGGATTGATCGATAAGCTCGTGACCAATCAGTGAGCCACGGATCAATAAATAGATGAACGCTACTCCTAGCAACAATAATTCGGTAAACACTTCAGAAACTGGTTGCTCCAACAAATAACTTTTTACAAAGATCGAAGTCCCTAATAATACCAATAATAACAAAAAGGCTTCACTTTGTATTTGATTATTGACCTGTACGATACGTTCATCTTTAAGTTTATTCTTTTTCATCTTTATCCTCCCAAAATAGATCATCTAATGTTTGATTTAATTCATGGCAGATGGCCTGACACAACTTGAGTGTGGGATTATACTTCCCTGCTTCAATCAATCCAATCGTTTGCCTTGTCACTCCTACACGTTGGGCCAATTCTTCTTGGCTTAAATCATTTGCTAAACGCGCGAGTTTCATTCGGATGTTTTTCAACTTGATGGTTAACCTCCATTCTTCTCAGTCATCCTGATTGTAAACTATATCTTACTAAATGTAAAATATATATTGCTTAAATGAGAGAAAAGTAAAAAAGGTCTGGCCATTCGTCCACCCCATATAAACGGCGAAAAAAAACTCTGCGATAAATAAGGCGTCATCCACAAAAAGTTGAAGAACCATTTTCGTGGATGACGCCTTATTTATCGAGATGACACGCTGTTGTCCCGACCTCCGTAGGTATTGATCATTTATTCTTGGATCGTTGCTCCACATTAAATTGCTGAACAAAAAGTGTATAACTTTTACTAGTCTCATTACTTTTGAAGATTTAAGTCGCTCTTTTTTTTGGCTGTGGTGTTTACTTGTCCTTCATTCACAAACCCACTGATTTTCGTGCTAAATCCAACCAGTTTATTTATTCGCGGCTTTTTTTGATTCTTTTTACTTTCTTTCGCCTTATCTTGTCCAGAGCCTTGCTGATTGGTATTCTCTTTATTAGACGTACTGGTTGGCAAGGGACTTGCAGTAGTCTGGACTATTGTTTTTTTTGTAACTCCCAATTCTAGATTTCTTTCAGCTATATTGAACTGTCCTGAATTCATTAATACAAGAGAGACTAGCATTTCACCATTTACTTTTGGTTTGTTCTGTTGATTGCTGAGGTCTCGTTTAAAGAGTTTTGGTCGTTGATTGATTGGACGTTTATTGAAAGGATTTCCTAATGCAATATCTCTAATAATTATCGTTAGGGTTTCTGCATCAAGACTTTGAATATTCATACTCATCATCGCGTCAGTTTTTTCTGCAAGTATAACCGCTTCTTCTGATAACATCGGAGAGTTCTGGTAATCTGCTAACTGATCAACAAAGCGAGTAAACTCCTCCGTTTTGAAAAAACCTGGATACCTTCTGAAATATTGGTTGCGAACATCTGCTCCAGATTTCGAATATCCTGACACCATATACGGATAGCTAGAAATAACGTCGTATGTCATGGACACGATATGTGTTGTTTCATGGATAAGAGTTTCCTTTGGATCTACAGATATCTGTAGTTTTGGCATATAATCTGGATCAATATGATTCATATCAGCAATAAATATGATTCGACACTCCGGATCATGACTCATCATAAACGCATATGCCTCTGGGATCGCTTCAACCTTTGACAAGTTTTTCCGCCAATTTGTTCGTGAGTTCCCATAAAGGTGATATCGCTTCTGCCACCACTTCCTTTACAGCTGGCTCGGCCATTGAAGCTTGTGTCTGGGATTGATCAGGTAAAACTGACGCTAGAGGAATATTCGAATTCTGATTTATTTTGCTATCCACCGTATCATAGGACGAATGATTGACTGAGAACGTCTGGGTCAGCCACTCAACCAAATGATCCATCACTGAGTATCCATTCGTGTCTGCTGGTTGCTCGGTATATGTAGCATTTTCAGGTTTACCGAAAAATGTCGTAAAGAGCTCGGTCAGTTCTCCCCAAAAAGCATCAACGATTGGCGCTTCAGGAATAGGAGTTCCATGCTTTTTTGTTTTTTCTGTCGTTCTTCTATTTTTTGTTTGATAGAATTCTTCCACCGTTGATTCAAATACCGTTTTCATTTTTTTGGCTTCCTCTTCGGCAGTGAATCTGTGTGTTGTCTTCTCTATTGTTTGCTTTTTAAAAGAAAATTTTTGAATACTCGCAGGCATACTTTTTCGTTCTTCATTGGTTGTTTGTGATTTTGTAATAGCTGTCTGACAAATAGTTTTAAAATGAGCTTGTGTATGATTGGCGCCATTCCAAAGTCCAAGAGGGTTTTGGTGAAAGATCTCGCTCGTAGTCGTGCAATTTTCGACTTTCGCAATTCGATGCGCCATTTTGTGCAGTCCTATGCTCCACTGATGAGCCTTCTCTACTAAATAAATGAGCGAATTCGAAGGCAGTGCAACCTCAATCGTCGAATTGGTAGGTATAGACGAATGATTCGGCGTAAATGGAGTAAATCGCTGGGGAGCCGCAGTAGAACTTGACACTAAAGAATGTAAAGAGGTCTCATTCCCTTGTTGTCGTGCTTCTACAAATGTATCCACTTCAAATGCAGCAGTCGTTTCTTGTACTGCACGCTGTCGATTCGGTAGATTTGCTTCCGATATCCGAAGATTTTGACCAACACTTAATAAGTACAATATTCCTGTCGGCGACCAGACTCCTCTACCGACAGGATAATGCCCAAAGCTGTCTGCAAGTGAGCTTAGATTTCTTTTTAGGTTATCTTCCGTCATATATTTCTGTGATTTGTTGTTGAATTGACCGATTTTTTCTCGATGTTGTTCAATAGGTATCTTCATACTCCTTTGTTCAATAGGTATCTTCATACTCCTTTGTTTATTAGGTATTTGTACGCATCTGATAAGAGATAGATCGTGTGAACAACTAAACCAAAATTTGTCTAATTAATATGAATACTTGACTAAGTAAAACAAAATTTATTGCATCGAAATGTAGTCAAAAAATAAAATACTAATACCTAAAGACAGCCAGATAATCATTAAACCACTGTTGTCTTTATCCCCAGTGTCAACGTATTTTACAATCGTTGACCTGCATGATCATTTCAGGATCTCAATTTTATAAATTCATTCCTACCAATTTATTCTTATTTTGTCTCCTTGTTGAAGTTCTATTTAGCGCCTCACTCTTTCCAACTCCTCTATTTATGAGAGCGGAGAATTTATTATAAATTGTTGGGTTGGCGCTTACAGGCTGGGAAACCTTAGATAAGGTACCATTTTGTTCGACGGAGCTAGATTGAGAAGTTCTTTGATTGATTTTTTCTTCCGAAACATTCAAATCACTTCGCTTCACTCTTATTCGTTGTGCAGGAATCTCTCCATTTTGTGATTGACTATTTGGTATCTTTCCATCTATCACCGAAGCAGAACCAGCTTGTTTTGAATCCATTGAGGTAGAAAATTCTGTTGTAGGACTTACATCGCTAAGTGTGCTTCCTAAAGGGGGTTCCTTCGTCACTTCTAAGCCAATACTTCTTTCTTCTGTCGCATACTCACCGATTGACATCAATGACAGATTGATAAGGATATTGCCACTTCCAATTTCCGCAGTTGGCTCTTGAGTTGGTTCATCCACAGAACGTTTAGGTCGCAGGAGCGGTTGATCATACCTGTACCCATTGGCAACATCTCTAAGAAGCGTACCGACCATTTCCGCATCATTCAACATATAATTAGCCAACAACATAGAATCTGTACCGAAATTCCGAAAAACAGCCATTCGTGATAGCTTATCCATACGGAAATAATTTGCTATCATTCGAACAAAATTAGAAAAACCAGTGGTTCTGAAATTCTTATGATACCGAGAAACGAAATCGATTTGTGCATCTTTTCCGCGCCTTAAAAAACCACGGTGCACCTCATCATAAACGACGATATCATCAGTCATTGAAACTAAATGAGACGTTTCATGAAGTAAAGTTTCTGAGACAGGAGGTGCAATTTCAACTTCTGGCCAATAATTAGGGTTCTTATTAAAAGAATCAGCCATAAGTATGATTCGATTTTCGGCATCCGTCCGAATCACAAATCCATATGGCGAAGTACGTTCTTTACTTAAGGAATAGAATTTCTTCGTTATCGGATCTTTTTGGAAATCGGTGGAAGCAATCCAAATATTCTTAAATCCCCAATCTGCTGATTGCTTAAGAAATGCTTTGCTTTTTTCTGCGATTGTCTGAAGCCTTTTGACCACTTCTTTTAAGACTGCCTGTTCCTCTGGTTTGCCATATACATTAAACATATTGGCTAAATAGGTTCCTCTCGTCGTCGAACTTATTTTCTCAAACCTCAGCAGATATTTACATTCTTCGATAACAAGATCTACAATATTCACCGCTTCATTATATTCTTTTGCTACTACTTTCCGAAATTCTTTTAAATGTTCCGGCATTTTTGCGGCATCTAAACCAGCAAATACACGATATTTATTTTTCAATTCGGGTGGTAAACAATGCTGAATACCCAGCTTGATTTTTTTTATGGTCAGCGCTTCATCGGTTATTATCTCTTTTGATGGTTCTGGTATAAGCTTAGTTAATCGTGGGAGTACCACTTGACTATTCTCCAGTACAGGGACATTATTAGGGCGATCAATCTCGATTGCATTCATACGTGCTTTCCATTCTGGCCATTTCTGTGGTATTTTAGGCACCCACATATAGGGTGGATAATTAGGGTTGCTAAGAGTTACAGAGGTCAGCTGATTTTGTGTAGAGGCTGGTTGACCTTTTGATGTGCTTGCTCCCTCATCGAAGCCGCCAGCGAATAATAGATCATCCGGACGTTCAACAACGCTTTTCTCCAACTGAGTTTCAAAACGGAACTGATCGATTCCCGGATCCAATCGTAAGACAGTCATAGGTTCTAGTATATCTTTTTTCACTAAATGATATCGGTTGTTTTCCTTATCTAATAAGGCCAAAGGAATATAGCGTTCTTGGATCTTAATATAGGTTCTACCTTCTGCACTCCACATCAAACCATTTCCATCTGGTGCTGACAGAGTACTAGGGTCCCATACAGCTTCAAACTGATTGATACGATTCGTCACTTCGATTTTTACTGCTCTCGAAATTAGCGGGGATGTATCTTGTTCGAAATACCATTCAATACCATTAAAGTTCACAGGTAATACTTTATCTCCATCCATTACATCATAGCGCACACCGTATTTCTTTATCGCTTGGATCCTAACAGGAACAAGTTGACCGTCCATTTCGATCACATCCATTTTTTTCTGACCATTTTTATAGATTTCCATGACCGTTCCTTCACCATAACCTTTAGGATAATAATTTATCTTTTCGATAAACATCTCATCTGGCTGGATATTGATTTTTAAAGATTGGATGATTTCCTTTTGTTTTTGAGAAAAAAATACGGGGCCTTCAAATTCTCTCAGTTCTTCTCCTCTTAAAGTAAAAACTTTTCCATAGACATCTCCTTTTTTAAAATCAGAAACTTTGACATATAGATTGTTTTTCATTTTTTTCACAAGAACTTGCGGACCATTTCTTGGTAAACGAGCGGTAACAGTCATTTTTGATATCACTGGTGCAGGCAAATCTTTTTCATGTTTTTCAAGTTTTGTTAAGACTGGTTTAAAGTGGATATTTCTCGTAAGAATTGGCTGGTTTTTTAATTTTAATAGGTTCTTGATTACAAAGCGTCCACCACTAATTGCTGCCTCAATCCCTGGATCGATATACCGCACCACACTAGCCAAGAGACTTCTGAGTTCGGAAATTTTTGGTACTATTTTTGAGGTATTTTTCACTAATCCTGTTATTCCACCACGTGCAATCACTCGTGCTGCGCCTAGAGCAAATCGGATATTGATAGAACTAATCTGACCTAATATAGGCACCAAGAGAAGCGTATCAATCAGACAATTAGGCACCGCGCTTGCTGTATCCTTATTAACAATCCCCACGACACAATCATAAAATGGAATGAAATGGCTAACCACATCCCATACTTGACTAGTTATTGTCTTATCGTTTCCTGATTCATATAATTGGTGATACAGGATATTTTTATGCTTGAGACTGATTGTATTAAATAAAGTTTCCTTCTCATTACCATGCGATAACAACTTATCTAAATGGATTTCCGTTGAAAACGAATAATAGTATCGACCAATTTGAATTTTATCCCCTACTTTTTTTGGCTTCCTCCACCAGAGGGATTTTAGATCAACTAAATCATATTCTAACAATAGAAACGGATCTTTATCTACACGATAAAAGGCATATCCACCTTCCTTCTCCAATCTTTTCAATGCATACCGTCTTTCTTCGTTGTCACGAATCGCAATGAGTATATCTGTTTCCTTAAGTGGCAAGATCAGGTCGTCTCTTTCTTGTCGATTACCAGAAAAAACGATCGATGGTGAAGGTCCCACTGTTTTTGAAGGACCATCTGTATCTATAAACTTAGCAGATCCTTCATAGATATGAGTTTCAGGGGAAAACATAAAATCTAATTCTGATTGAATACTTGAATGAATGGATAAGCCAATCAGTTTCCGATTCAATAAATGATAGGATTCTGCTACTTCTGTTGTTAATTCTGTGTACCATTTTTCGAGATCACGAGGAATCCATGGCCCTGGGCAAGGATTTCCTCCAGCTAAATACACTTGACTTGCTAATTTAGTGACTCTTATGCCGAGTCTTTCACACTCATTGATCACTTCAGTCACTAGTGCTTGTTTTCTTCGAAAGTTAATCACTGCTGTCTGATAGTTCCCATAGAGGCGATTGATTTCTTCTTGATGTGCCATGATCGCAAAGTAGCCTCTCTGGAAATAACCAATAAATGTACTGATTGCGACTTCTTTATAATTACCTTCTTCCATAGATTTTCGCAAAAGGGAAGCATCCAATTGTGCAGTAGTAAATAATGCAGGAAACAGAAGGTGATCCAATTCTTCCATATCTTGGATTCCTTGATTACTAACAGATTCGAAGAAAAGTTCGCCAAGTGTACGAATTTCCTCTTGATTAAACTGATTAAGTAAACCTGAAGCGGCTAATATTCTTGATCCTATCATTTGCATCAATGAACGATAATCCGAGATCAGCAAATTATCTGACAAATCACTCGATTTAAGAAAATAATTGGGAAGCATATAGTTCAGACAAATACTCCACAACAAACGTACATTATTCTCTAATTCATTTTGTTTTTGTGGATTGTCTTCTTTCACAAGCTTAAGTTGTCCGCTTTTTACGAATTCATCTAGTTTAAAAGAATTCCTAAGCTCGCCAATCGTAAAGTTATCTGGATTGGGATGATCAAGGATTTTTTTTGTTGCAAATACTTCAATAGTGCTTTCTAAGACATTCTCAATGACCCATTTCATTACTGTTTTTATCGCGCTTTTGTCAGAAACTAACTCACCTTCTGCTCCACCATATAACTTTAGTTCTTTCAATATAACTGTCGCAATACCTTGTATCTTCTCTGGACTGACCTCGCCATTTACGCTGTCTTGCCTAAACCATCCTCCTATTCCACTCAAAATATCCTCTTTTGTTACCTCACCTTTGATCAAGTACTTTTCGCGTAAAAATAACTCTACTTTATCAAGTACTTCTTGACTTCTCCATTGCGTTCCACTATTTTCCAAAACAGACTTGCTTGTTTTTGTTTGACTATTAGATACAGTTGAAGAGTCGTCTTTCTCCAATTTTCCCCATAACCATTTCGTAAACGTTAGTTCTGCTTCTTTATTGGAGATCAGACCGTTGTCCTCTTGACCCAAGATTGCTTGCGAGAATTGCTTGAGTTTGACGGGATCAATTATTTTTTGATTCGCCCCTTCAATCAATACCCAATTTGATACTGTTTCAGCAAGCCGCTCAGAATTAGACGTATCACAAACGATACCCTTTTTCTTCAAAAAAGCAACAATCCGTTGATCGATGACTTCCTCTCGTTCATTGAAAAGAAATAGTTTTTGATCTTCTTCGAGTACATAAGTGGAACCGGTCATAGGAATAATGCCATTTTCTCGAAGAAACGATAGTACTCTTTGTTTTTCTAATTGTTCTGCCTTCTTTTCCTTATCCGTCGCTTGTCCGATTACATTAATCTCATCTTTTTTATAAGTATATCCCATCTGCGCATTATTATTTTCCCATTGTTGGATAACCGCCCTTGAGTCGTTCGGAGAACTAATTTTCATTTTAGAACCATATGCTTTTAGCAACTCTTTCGCTGCAAGTTCCTCTCTATTCACAATTTCCGCATAATTCTTCCCTCTAAGTATCCATTTTTGCATCCATCTAATTAAATGGCTCGCTGAGGGATTTTTTAGCCTAGTTCCCTGTTTATAGGCAAAGCAGACAAGCCCTTGATTCACTATTTTTGTTTTCTCTCGTTGGTTGAAAAGATCGCGATGATAGACTACCGCAGTGATTGTCTGATTTATTGAAATAGAAGCAGGTCGATCATGAATGAAGTCTGAAAAAATTTGATTACTCACCTCTGTTTCTGCTTGAACATTCGTAACATCAGGTGTTTCCTTTGGCGACAATTGAATAGGATACGTATTCTGCTGGAAGGTGTACCCTATTAAACCTACATTTATTTTCAATTGCATAAAAGTCGATTGCAATTGGTTAGCCGATGATATGTCCCCTGCTCTTGCATCTTCTAACCCATAGGAGTACCGGATGAAAAAATTCAAAAATTGTATTTTATCTGATTCTTCTGAAAGATCATGGAGCGATTTTATCTCTGCCCATTTCTCAAGTTCTTTAAGCACTAGTCCTGCATGGGCAGTTTTACTTACAATTTTTTGTTTCACTAAAAATTCTTTCAACTGTGTGATTGCCTTATCCGTCGCATCCTTTCGCTCAAACAGCTTTTTATCATAAAAAAATGCCGGAATAGGTTCCTCGTAACGCTCAGCAGGCTTTCGATTTTGTTCAATATCTTCAATGATTTTACCGACTACCACTAAGTCAGAAGTATTCGTCGATTCAGTGGTGGCTATTTTTTGCTGATTTTCTATCGCCGTTTTTTCATCGCCCGTTTCACTTGCCGATACACTATCTTCATTGTCAGAAAAAGGATGGTTGATCGGCCTTGCTTCAGCTCCTCGAACTACGAATAAATCCCATTTTTTTATAAAGTTGGTCAGTGTTTCATCCATTTTACTAAACAATGTCCAAAATTGTGTCGCAAATCCTTCCTCTTCTTTTTTCAAAGCTGGAATTCCACTTGAGAAGTCATAGGATCGAAAAGCATGAGGAACATTTTTATCTTTTGAAGGTGTAGCTGTCTGATGGATCTCATCTTGGTATGAAATACTTTGAGCCATCATTGATAAAAAGCGAGTGATCAGCGAATCTCCTTTTAAACTTTCATGTTTTTCTGTATAGATTGGTTGATCAAAATCATTAAAAAATGTGACGAAAGCCTCAGTTAGTCCCTTAAAGAAATTAGCTGTCCCAGAAGTATCGTTTGTCGCATTTCCTGTTGTCTGTTGATCCGTCTGATGGCTGGTTTTGTTAAATGATTGTTTAAAAATATTTTTTAGTTTTTCCGCCGAATCTTCAAATAAAAATTGTTGTTTGGAACTCCCATCGCCTCCTTTCTTGAAGGAAAAATGATGTAGCTCTGTGGGTTGATCTGTTGGTTGTTGATTTATCTTTTGAGACTCAGCAATCGCACTCTGACAAACGGTTTTAAAGTGGACTTGGGTGTGATTGAACGGATTAGATTCTTCCTCTAAAATTGGGCGCGTTATGCTCGTCTTATTTGTTGTGCATCCATATGTTTCTGCAATGCCGTGTGCTATTTTATGTACATTTAAACTCCAATGATGAGAAAAATCTGTCAAATTGTAAGTAGTATTATCATAAAAAGTTCGAAAAAATGGTGCATTCACAGTATCAATAGCCGTCGAGTTCTCTGTCAAAGCTGGTGTGAGCAACGTCGTGTTCACCGTCGAATGAGAGGTGAGCGAATTCAATACTTCTGATTGATTTGCATGTTGTGTGACTTCAACAAAAGTATCTGCTTCAAAAACAGTGCCACTATTCCGCTTAACTCGTTGTTGTTTGGGGCCCTCTCCTCTAACGACCACATTTCCTAAGATGCTCGAGACATATAGTGACAATAATAATGGCGAGTGAAAAATCGCTGGCGTTGGGGCATGGCCGACGCCAGAAGAAATTGCTTTTACTGCATCTTCAAAAGCCTGCTTATCTTCTTTATTATTCTTTTCATTGTTGAATTGTCCATTTCGTTTTCGATTACTTTGATTATCGATTGGCATAGCTTTCTCTCCTTGTTTTTTTGATGAGATACTAATTTAACAGTACAATTTTATGCCCCAATTATATATATCCGTCCATTTGAACTCGTGACTAGTTTTTTTTTAATAATAAAAACTTGAACTTTTTTTGTCATTTAGGTATAAATTAATCAATATAAAAAAACGTATAAGTAAAAATAGATCAACTATTTTTTACTTATACGCCTAAATATTAAAAAAAGTCAGTGAAGACTACTTAAAATCTTACGTTTTTCGATTAGAATAAACCGATTACTTCTCCTTGATTCGTTACGTTCATATTCAAGGCGGCTGGTTTTTTTGGTAATCCAGGCATCGTCATCACTTCGCCTGTCAAAGCGACTAAAAATCCGGCACCTAACTTAGGTACAAATTCACGGATCGTGATTGTGAAATCCTCTGGTGCACCTAATAATGTTGGATCATCAGAAAAAGAGTACTGGGTTTTTGCCATACAAACCGGTAAGTCAGACCAACCATTTTTCTCAAATTCAATGATTTGATTTTCTGCTTTTTTACTAAAAGAGACTTCTTTGCCACCGTAGATTTTTTGAACAACCGCTTGGACTTTTGTTTTGATCGGATCACTGGATTGGTACAATGGAACGTAATCCGCGCTTTCTGTATCGATCAATTCTACGACTGCCTTTGCTAAGTCCACGCCACCTTCCGCACCATTTTCCCAAACACTTGCGCGTTTTGCTACGACTCCTTCTTTTTCACACAATTCTTTCAGTAATTCTAATTCAGCGTCTGTATCAGTCACAAACTCATTGATTGCGACGATCACTGGAATCTGGTAACTTTTCATATTACGAATATGCCGTTTTAAGTTCGCATATCCAGTTTGCAACGCCTTGATATTTTCATTTTGTAATTCTGCCTTATCCAATCCCCCGTGCATTTTTAACGCACGGACAGTTGCTACGATCACAATCGCATCTGGTGCTTTCTGCAAATTAGGAACTTTGATATCTAGGAATTTTTCTCCTCCTAAATCAGCACCAAAACCAGCTTCAGTCACTACATAATCCGCAATTTTCAAAGCAGTTTTAGTTGCTAGTACACTATTACAGCCATGAGCAATATTTGCAAATGGTCCACCATGGATAAATGCTGGTGTACCATAGATCGTTTGTACGAGATTCGGTTTAATTGCATCTTTTAATAACAAAGCAAGGGAACCCTCTGCTTTTAGATCCCCTGCTGTTACAGGGCGACGATCATAGGTGTAGCCAATCACGATTCGTGCTAACCGAGCTTTTAAATCATCTAAATCAGCAGCTAAACACAAAATTGCCATGATTTCACTAGCCACAGTAATGTCGAATCCATCTTCTCTTGGTACCCCTTGCATCGGTCCGCCCAGCCCAACGATCACATTTCGCAATGCTCGGTCGTTTAAATCCACCACACGTTTCCAAATGACACGTCGAGGATCGATCCCCAGCTCATTTCCTTGATGGATATGATTATCTAATAGAGCTGACAATGCATTGTTTGCAGAAGTGATGGCATGCATATCGCCAGTAAAATGCAAATTGATATCTTCCATTGGTAATACTTGTGCGTAGCCACCTCCTGTCGCTCCGCCCTTGATTCCCATAACCGGACCTAATGAGGGCTCACGCAATGCAATCACTGCTTTTTTGTCTATTTGGTTCAACGCGTCACCTAATCCGACTGTAACTGTTGATTTTCCTTCTCCCGCTGGTGTTGGATTGATAGAAGTTACCAATATGAGGCGACCATCCTCTTTTTCCGAAAAATCATTTATTGCGGTAAAGTTTATTTTTGCTTTGTATTTTCCATATAATTCCAAATCATCTTCATTGATTCCAATGCTATCCGCAACTCTAACTATCGGTTTTAGCTGTGTTTCTTGTGAAATTTCTAAATCATTCTTCATTAAAACGCCCCTTTTCACGAACTATATATAAAAATAATTATTTTTTGTTAAGTTAAATCCATTATACCTGTTTTCCTTGTAAAAAAAAACAAAAAAAACTGACTTTTAATTTATTTGACGTACCTATTAATTCTCTTTATAATATAGGCTATGATCAGACATAGAAAGGTCGTGAGTGTTTTGACCACAGGAATGGTGAAATGGTTCGATAACAAAAAAGGATATGGCTTTATTAGTTATGATAAAACAGAAGAGATCTTCGTACATTTTACTGCAATCGAAGAAGAAGGATTCAAAACACTTGAAGAAAACCAAGTGGTAGAATTTACCGTCATTGAAGGTAATCGAGGCATTCAGGCGGCCCATGTCAAAAAGATCAATGATCAAGCTTAGTCCAATCAAACAAAATAAGCTATTCCGGTGTTTTTCGGAATAGCTTTTTTATTATTATAGACGACTCTCTGTGCAGTTAAAAATAACTAAAGTCTCTATTGTTATTTTTTACTCAACTAAATCATTCGTATTCTTTAACAGTGAAGAAGTGTTGATCGTTTGTTTATGTGGATGTTTCAAGTGATCAAGCAATTTTCCTTGTGCCTTCTGATTGACGAAAATCACGAATGGCTCTTTGCCTTTTACAAGAGATAAAGATACTTTACGTTTTTGTACGTGGACTTCCTTGATTTCATTGATAGGTATGTCGCGATCTCTCCAAAAAGCAGCATATTTTATTTTTATTGCCTCTTTCTTTAAAACTAGTGAGCGTCGAAATCCTAGCAAAAGAAAAATAAAGAAAATTCCCATTAAAATATTACTTTTCCAATAAGGCCTTGTATTTTCTAACGATAAAATCAAACTCAAAAATAATAGAATAAATGTTGATGACCAATAAATGATCGACTGTGCCGTTTCGGGCTGCCAGCGAATATTTTTTTTCATTCTTCAACCTCGTGTCTTTATCTGTAGTGGTATAATAAGTCAAACCGACAATTTTTGAAGGGCGTGTTTTTCCTTATGTTAAAAGTATACATTGACGCATCAACAAAAGGCAACCCTGGACCTAGTGGTGGAGGAATATTAATAATCGCTGATCAACAACAAGAACAGTTGTCTATCCCTTTGTCCTTTGGTTCAAACCATCAAGCCGAGTTTGAAGTCTTTTTAAAAACTTTAGAAATTCTAAAGAATAGACAGATGACCGAAGAAATCATTCTCTGCTATTCCGATAGTAAAGTACTTGTATCAACTATCGATAAAAATCATACGAACAACAAAGATTTTTTACCTTATTTAGAAAAAATACAAAGTCTATTAAAAGATTTTTCAATGTTGATCCTTCAGTGGGTACCTGAAAGTAAAAATAAAGGCGCTGATAATCTAGCTAGACAAGCTTTACAAAAATTTTTATAAAATATTGGAACAAAGCAATTAGTAATCGTACCTTGATTTGCAAGCACTTTATACGGTCAACTTCTTCTTTTGTCTCGGTCTATAAAAGAACATATTCATAATAATAGATCAACAAATGTTGAGACACGATTCTTTCAAACATTTGCTAAATATTCAGAATTTTATGTCGCTGTTATTTGGACTAACTCAAAGATTGTAAGGGCAAAATAAATGTTTATTGTTTCCAGTTATCGATTAGAATAAATAAGTCCTGATAGCTAGATTCCGACAAAATTTTTGACTGCTTTATTTTGGTCAACTATTAACATACGCCGAATTCAGCTAACATGACCTCATAATCTCCAAGGTATTTTCTGAAAAAGTCTGACTATCCATATATGTATCGATCATTCTGTTTATTTTATCAACGCTGTCTTTATGGGTCATGATAAGATATAAAAGCTATCATTGAAGTCTGTTCCAAAAGAGGATTCGTTTTTAGTTTTCTGCCAAATTTTTCACTTCCTTTTATTATCCCTCGGATGTACTATTTGTCCATATCTAAATCCGACGAGAAGTTGCCTCTTCTGATTCTTTCACCATAAAAATTTGATTTAGCGTGACGAACAAATCCGCGAAAACTTTCATCTAGGTTCAGTCAAACATTTGTAGGTACAACGAAGAAGCAGCCATTGTCTGTTTTGGTTATCCTATTTTGTCCTAGAAAACACATACGTCTTTCAGAACAATATAACGTAAAAGTCTACTGTCATCCATTATAGTATTTCTAATAACCAAAATGAAAGGCTAAAAGATTTGTTTTAAAATAAGCAAAAAACCCGATTATTTAAGATTTCAGGTTTTTTGCTTATTTTAAGTTTAGTCAAAATCTCATCGCGACAGATAGGTCGTATAGATATTTAAACATCGCGTATTATTTTTTGTCAACAATTTAGAAAAGTAAATAATTATGATCAAAGGTGATATCTAATTGATACTGCCCTACTCTCTTTTCTATTTGGATACGCATCATTCGTTCTAATTCCTCGTCAGACAAACGCGTACCTTCAGGGACAACGACATCAAATTGTAGGATCTGTCCTTTATGGATCATGCGGAAATCATGGATTTTCAGACCTTCTGCTGTCTCATTGATGATTTTTTTCAACTCATTAAGAATCTCTTGATAATTCTCATTGTTGACTGGTACAGGATCTAGATGACAGACTAATTCTACACCTAATGATCGTTTAAAATCCTTTTCGATAATGTCCATGATCTTGTGTGCTTCATTCAAATCTAGCCGATCATCGACTTCCACGTGAACTGAAGCAAAACGTTGATTTGGTCCGTAATTATGCACTAACAAGTCATGATAACCGAGTATTTTTGTATAGCCATTTAGCTGCTCCTCCATCGCCTGGATCTGTTCAACAGTAGGACGGCTCCCTAATAATTCATATACGAATTCTCTTAACATCATTACGCCGCTGTACAAAATGTAAAGTGCTAACAAGAAGCCAATATAGCCATCCACGCGCCACTCTGTCAACCATTCGACAGAAGCTGAGAGTAAAACAGCAAAGGTCGTATATACATCATTATAACTGTCTTTGGCAGTGGCATGTAACGTTTCCGAATCGATCATTTTTGCGGTTTTCTTGTACATACGTCCCTGAATAACTTTTAAAGCAATCGAAAAGACTAAAACTAAAAAGATGATCGGTGATAAGGCAATATTTTCCGGATCGATGATTTTTTCAATTGAGGAGTGTAAGAACTGGAATCCGACATACGTGATGATGAGAGATACGAATAGTCCACTAATATATTCAAAACGTTCGTGTCCATAAGGATGTTCCGGATCTGCTGGTTTTGCCGCGATTTTGAAGCCAACCAAAGTCAAAACAGAAGAAGCGGTATCCGACAAACTGTTGATGGCATCCGCCATGATCGACACACTTCCAGAGAGTAGTCCGATCATCAATTTCGCAACGAATAGGATCACATTAGTTAACAGTCCCCATACTCCTGCCATCAATGCTTTTTTTGTTCGTTCTTTTGCTGTTAGTGTTTCTTGTTTCTTTGCCAAATTTGTGACTCCTTTTATCTGTGATTGCTGGTCTTATATCATTCAGGTTTTAAAGGTGTTGCTGCAAATAATGCTTTGGCGAGTAATGGTGTGATGATCCCCGCGCCGATAGCTTCTGGAATCCCATTGATTGCAGCAATCCCAGCAAGTGTCTTGAACAAGACCGAAGCATCGACACCATAAGCTTGAGCTGTGGCATTCGTATAAAATAAGCCCATAAATCCTAAAACAAGGATCGTATTGACTAGAGAGCCTAGAATCCCAGCTACAACAGCCGGTACGACGATCGTAGAGGAACGCTTATACAACCAATGGAATACTAAGCCAGCCACTAGTCCCACTAAAACTCTGGGTACAACTGAGATGATTGGATTGGTAAAAACCAATGTATCGAACGGTGTAGTTGGCATCGCGTAGGCTCGGATGATCGTCGCAATTCCCCAGAACAAGCCGATCAACATGCCATCTTTCGGTCCTAATACTACGGCCGCTACGATTACTGTGATATGGATGATCGTCAAGCTAATAAAACCTAATGGGATAAAGCCTAACCATGGAATCATTGATTGAACGATAATGATGGCTAACAAAATGGCACGAAGTACTAACCGAAATGTTTTATTTTTGCTATTCATTGAATCTCCCCCTGTTTGCTTTACTCTAATCCTATAGCGTTTTGTTGATTTGTCAATAAATTTGTACATAGCAACAACCGTTGAGCCAATGAAAATAAAGCAACGAGCTTGGGAAATCATCCCAAACTCGCTTGCCATTTATTTGTAGTAAAAAACTACGCTTGCTTCTATTTATTTTCTAACCATGTTTTTGCTTCTGTCAATGCGTCTGAGATACCAGCTGGGTTTTTTCCACCTGCTTGCGCCATATCTGGACGACCACCGCCACCACCGCCAACTTTCGGTGCGATTGCTTTGATCAAATCGCCAGCTTTTAAACCTGCTTCATTTGCTTCAGGCGTCATTGCTGCTAACAAGCTGACTTTACCTTCTTGTTCGTTTGCCAAGACAAGAATATCTGAAACTGCTTTTTGTTTCCATTGATCGGCTAATTGACGTAATTGATTTATGTCTTTTACTTTAACTTGTGCAGTGATGATCGTTTTACCATTGATCGTCTCTGCATTTTTGAAAATATCTCCTGCTTGTTGGTTGGCTAACTTACTTGCCAATTGTTCATTTTCTTTTTGTAGTTCTCTTAATTGTTGTTGCAATTGTTCTGCTTTAGCTACGACTTCTTTCAATTGTGGTGATTTCACGATTGCCGCAACTTCTTTTAGTTGTTGTTCTTCGCTTTCCAACAATTCATAAGCTTCTTTACTTGTCACCGCTTCGATCCGACGAACCCCTGCACCGATCCCTGATTCAGAAACGATTTTAAAGATTCCGATGTTTTCGGTATTACCAACATGCGTACCACCACATAACTCGATCGACCAACCGCCGATATTGACCACGCGGACTTCGTTGCCATATTTTTCGCCAAACAATGCCATTGCGCCCATATTTTTCGCTGTATCGATGTCTGTTTCGATCGTTTCAACAGGAATGGCTTCCCAGATTTTTTCGTTTACGATTTGTTCCATTTTCGCTAATTCTTCACTTGTGATTTGACCAAAATGTGTGAAGTCAAAACGCAAATGACCTGGTGCAACCAATGAACCTGCTTGGTTGGCATGATCGCCTAATACTTCTTTTAATGCTTTGTGCAATAAGTGAGTAGCCGTATGGTTTTTGATGATTCGGTTACGTCTTGGTTCATCAATCAATAAATGATAGGTGTTTCCTTCTTTGATCTCAGAAAGGACTTCTACTTTATGCAAGAATTGTCCATTTGGTGCTTTACGAACATCAGTCACATTTGCTACTGTTTCACCAGAGGCATCAATGATCCAACCTTGATCGGCTACTTGTCCACCCATTTCAGCATAAAATGGTGTTTGATCAAAGATCAATTGCGCTTCCCCATCCGATAGTTCACTGACGATTGTTTCGTCTTGGACGATCACTAGTAATTCACTGTCAGATTCAATATGGTCATAACCGATGAATGTGCTATCTACTTTGATATCTGTCAATAAAGCAGATTGAACACCCATAGATGTTTCTGTATTACGAGCCGCACGCGCGCGATCACGTTGCGCCTGCATTTCTGTTTCAAAGCCTGCGTGATCGACATTCAATCCTTCATCTTCCGCCACTTCTTCTGTCAATTCAACTGGGAATCCATACGTATCGTAAAGTTTAAAGATATCTTTTCCGGCAAGCGTTGTTCCGTTTGCTTGTTTTACCTCTTTGATCACTTGGTTCAAGATCTCAAGCCCTTCGTTGATCGTTTCATTGAAACGTTCTTCTTCCATACGAACGACTTTTTCGATGAATTCTTTTTGTTCCAAAACTTCAGGGTAGTAGCTCTCCATGATTTCGCCAACAACAGGCACTAAACGGTATAAGAAAGCTTGCTCGATCCCTAATTTTTTCCCGTGCATGACTGCTCGACGTAACAAACGACGCAAGACATAGCCACGACCTTCATTTGAAGGCAATGCCCCGTCACCGATTGCAAAGGATAATGCTCGGATATGGTCAGCGATTACTTTATATGAAATATCAGTTAAGGCATCCTCACCGTATTTTACTTTGTTGCTCAATTGCTCAACTGCATGGATGATCGGCATAAATAAATCTGTTTCAAAGTTGGTTGGTGCATCTTGAACGATTGAAACCATTCGTTCCAAGCCCATGCCCGTATCAATGTTTTTATGTGGAAGAGGTTCAAACGTATTATCTGGTTTGTGGTTGAACTCTGAAAATACTAAGTTCCAGATTTCAAGATAACGTTCATTTTCGCCACCAGGGTAGTTTTCAGGATCATCTTCTTCCAAGTCATTATAGGCTTCGCCACGATCATAAAAAATCTCTGTATCTGGCCCACATGGTCCAGCACCGATATCCCAAAAGTTATCTTCTACATCCACGATATGGTCAAGAGATAATCCTACTTCTTCGTGCCAGATACGTTTTGCTTCTGTATCTTTTGGATAAACAGTGACATATAATTTCTCAGGATCAAACGCCATCCATTTTGGACTTGTTAAAAATTCCCATGCCCAGTGGATTGCCTCTTCTTTGAAATAATCGCCGATCGAGAAGTTCCCTAACATTTCAAACATCGTATGATGACGTGCAGTTTTCCCTACATTTTCGATGTCGTTCGTACGAATCGATTTTTGCGCATTCGTGATTCTTGGATTGTCTGGTACAACAGATCCATCAAAATATTTCTTTAGTGTCGCCACTCCTGAGTTGATCCATAATAAGGTTGGATCATTGACCGGTACTAGTGAAGCACTAGGTTCGATCGTATGTCCTTTTTCTTGGAAAAAGTCTAAAAACATTTGACGTACTTCTGCACTGCTTAATTTTTTCATTGTTTTACCTTCTTTCTACATAATAAACGACAAAAAACACCATTACAGCCAAGGACGAAAACTCGCGGTACCACCTTGATTGCAATGATGTTTACTCATTACCTCTTAAACTCGTTAACGCTGAGTCGCGTTGATATTTCTATCAAATTGAAAAAGGGAGCAGTTTGAACAGTGACTATTCTTTTTTCAGCCGAGAAAGAATTTTCTGTGAGTCAGTCTAAAACAAACTATGTCCTTTTTGTACTTTATCAGTATACGTATTCTTAGCGATGCTGTCAATCCTACTTTTTGATTTTTCATTGTTTGCGGTCTACGTTTTCCTTGCTATAATCAAAAAAGAACCCTAGGGAGGCAAAACAATGGAAACGTATTTTGGAACCGAAGAATGGATAAAAGCCAGCAGTTACGTTTTACGTTATGACGTATTCGTGTTAGAGCAAGAAATACCTGCTCATTTAGAATTTGACGGTAAGGATGCCTATTACCCAAACCTTGTCATGATCCATAACGAACAGCCAATTGCTACCTTACGTTACCAAAAACAAAGTGACGAACAAATCCAATTTGATCGTTTTTGTGTCGCAAAAGATTGGCGCAAACGTGGGATTGGCAGAGAAATGCTTCAATTGGCAGAAAAGCGAGCACTAAATGAAGCATTCAAAGAAATTTATTTGATTGCAGAAATTCCCGCCGTTCCTTTCTACGAAAAGCAGGGCTATCAGAGTTTTTCAGACCCACTGATCGAAGACGGCATTCTTTGTCAACAGATGCGAAAACAGCTCTCCTAATATCAACTGTTTAATCAAAAAAATCAGCCCCAAAACCCAAAATAGATTTCCTATTTAGGTTTTTGGGGCTAAAAGTCAAGGGCAGCGTGATTCGCTCATGACTGCTCTTATTGGTTGGAATTCTTTTTATTTTTTCTGGCTGTACGCGTTTGTTGACGTCTTTCGATCTTGCGGTCTTTTTTATTTTTCTCCGCAATCGCCCAGTCGATTTTTTTCTTGTAACCAGGTTTGATTTTTTTCTTTTTCTTTTTGACTAAACCAATCAGCGTTGGGTCAAGACTATCTTTTGATTTTTCACGTTTCGTCCGACGGTTACGGTCATAGGTTTTAACGATTTCACCATTTTTGATTTCCATTGGCTCAAAAACAACACCGATTTTTTCGATGCCTTCGATCAATGGCTCATCACTTGGTGCATATAAAGTGATCGCGGTTCCTTTTAAGCCATTTCTACCAGTACGACCGACACGGTGGATAAAGAAATCTAGATCTTCTGGAACCTCCGCATTGATGACATGAGAAACGCCTTCGATATCGATACCACGAGCAGCTAAGTCTGTCGCAACTACATATTGATACTCTAAGTTTTGCACTTGACGCATCACACGCTTACGCTCACGAGGAGTGATATCTCCATGGATCTTCGCTACTTTCAAGCCTTGGTTTTTCAAGTAATCAGCGATTTCGTCTACATGTTGTTTCGTATTTGCAAAGACAATTGCTAAATAAGGATGCCCGATCGTCAATAATTGATAGATCGTTTGATTCTTATCCTTTCCTTTTGTTGAAACTAACCAATTCTCGATATCTTCTGAGATCACTGCTTTTGGTTTGATTTCTTCGATGATTGGATTTTCCATATATTTACGCAAGAATGGGCGTAGTTTTTCTGGAATCGTTGCTGAGAAAACTAAAAATTGTAATTTTTCTGGCAAGCGGCTAGCGATTTGATCAACTTCATTCAAGAATCCCATATCTAAGGTCATATCTGCTTCATCCACGATGAACGCAAAGGCTGTATGGATCTTTAAAGCTTGCTCATTCATCATGTCAAGGATACGCCCTGGTGTACCGACAACGATTTGCGGTTGTTGGTGATTCAAGCGATTTAATTGACGTTGTTTGTCTGTTCCGCCGACAAAATTCGATACGCGAATCTCCGGATCGGAAAACTTAGCGATTTGAACAGCAGCTTCATAGATCTGCGTCGCCAGTTCACGACTTGGTGCTGTGATCACCACTTGGACTTCTTCTTTATTGGCATTGATTTTTTGAAATAGAGGCAAAAGAAACGTATGCGTTTTTCCTGAACCAGTTTGTGATTGTCCGATGATATTTTTCCCTTTTAAAATCAAAGGAATCAATCGTTCTTGCACTTCTGTTGGTTGTTGGAACCCTTTTTCTGCTAACGCTTCGTTGATAAACGGATGAAAATTGAATTGTTTAAAATGACTCATTTCGACACCTCTTCTCTTTGTATTTTTCACGACTTTGGAATTATACCATAAATTTGCTTATTTTGCTTGAAAAGGTCAGGCTTTTCTATCTTTGATCGTACTGATCGTATAAGTATGACTCGCTTTCTCATAGAATAAAACTCTCTTTTTGCGAATAAAAGATAAGAATAGATTCAGGCCGAAGATGAACTGTGCAACCAAGGTACATAAGAAAATGAATACTGCACTCATCTGTGTGACACCAGTCGCTTGATTGATGACTGGACCAACTAATTGGCTCAACCAGCCTAGCCCATAAAATAAGAAATAGAGATACGCATATCGAATGAACAATGCACGAAATCTGATTCGTTCCCTCCCATCTTCAACAAGCTTGATCCGGACGATTTTTTTCCCAAGTGTTCGACCATTTGTAAAGACAGGAAGAAGCATGAAATAGAGAAAGACTTGCACGAACAACCACCAACTATAGGAGGTGAACTCGCTACTTCCAATCGACAATCCGGCAACCACTCCGATGATCGACGTACAAATAGATAAGAAAAACCAATCGATCAAATAGGCAACCAGACGGCGTGTCAAAGAGACTGTCTTGCCTTTTTCATAAGATACTTCATCCATTCTCGCTCTTGTTGGCAACATAAACGTAAAGATTGGCGTCACAAGATAGCCAAGCATTCCGCCAAATGTATTGGTCAGTAAATCATTGACATCGAATAATCGATACGGACGTGGATAGATAAAGTAAAGACCGGTTAATTGTGTAAACTCAAAAAATAGGGAGAGACAGAAACTTGCAATGACCGTTTTGACGAAGGATAGTCGGAAATAATACCTTAAATAGATGCCAAAAGGTAAGAGTAAAAAGACATTGAATAATGGCTCTAAAAAAACACTTTGTCGCATCGCAGATAAATAGGTACTCGGATCGGACAACACGAGGACTGTATTCGCTCTGAAGTTCTCCCAAGACGCAAATAGGTGTAATTCCATTTTTGGACCTGTCATTTTCGCAACAGCTTCCTTAGTAGGTAAAGGTAAAATCACTAAAAAGCAAGCACATAATAGATAAAAGACAAATGAATATAAAATGACCGCTCTAGTTAGGAGAAACGTTCCATACTTTCGGTATTCATAAATAAAAAAGATAGCAGAAATCGCCAATGCAAGAAAAGGAAAGACAATCAACGCAAAACGAATCGGCTCGATATAACTTGCCATAAAACAAAAAGACCTCCTTTGAATACAGTTATCTTAGCAATATTGGTGAAAAGAATGCAAGTAATGACTAAATTATTTTTAAATTCCTATCAATTGAAGTATGATTATTATGAGGAGGCGATTCATTTTGCTTAATATTTATTTTGTATTTGGTGTTCCAGCATTTTTACTTATTCTCTATTTAGTCTTTGCATTGATTCGTAAGCGGACATCGATCCATTACTTAGGCTTTATTCTATTGATCATCGCAGGCTTTATGCTTGTTTTCAACTTACAGACATGGCAACAAGCAGTCTCTGAGCTTTCACATTCTTCAAGTGCAGAACTTTCTGCAGAACTTGGCTATTCTGTCTATTTGATCTGGGTACCGATTGGAATTGCTACTTTATTATTTTTGTTGAATATCTTCCGAGCATTGTTAAGGATCAAGCAAATTCGAAAAAACAAATAGAAAGACGAGATCGAAACAGAAGTGTTTAACCTCAAAAAATAAGGCGTCATCCACGAAAATTGTTTTTCAACTTTTTGTGGATGACGCCTTATTTTACGAAGAACTTCCTTCTGTTCCCGCCGTTTATTTGATTTTAGATGACGCGAGAGGACGAATGGCTCAGACGTATCTATTTAATTATCGGTTACGCCAGATTTGTGCATCTAGTGAATCATCGCCGACAAACCATTCTTTGTAGAACTCCTCTAGAAATTCACGCATGAACACTTCACGTCGTTTTGCTTCTTGTTTCGCGTACCCCGTATTCATTTGATCTGGCAATAACAACAATTTTTCATAAAAATGATTGATGACTGTCGAGCCTTTACGATAATCTTGTTTGTTCGTATAATTGATTGTCTGGATGGCTGGGTCAAAAATCGGATGCCCCTTATGTCCTCCATAATATGCCGTACGTAAGATACCCATCGCACCTAACGCCTCTAAGCGATCTGCATCCTGTACGATCTTGCCTTCTAAGGACAATTCGACGTTATCAGACAAACTTTTTGAAAAAGACATATTTTCGATGATATGAAAGATTTGATGAATCTCTGATTCTGCAACTCCGATGTTTGCCAAAAAGACTCTGAGTCCTTCTTTCGCTTGCTCTTCATCTTCAACCACTTTATCATCAATCGTATCGTGTAGATATGCCGCTGCCAGCGTGATAAAAGGATTGGCTTGCGGTAGTGTCTCAAGGACTTGTCGGGAAAGTTCGACTACTCGATTCGTATGGTCCACACCATGTCCTGAACGATCCAAAGCCAATTGTGCCATGCTGTAGTTAGCAATTTCATTTAATTTATCCACTGCCGCTTTCACCTTCTATTTGAGAATTTTTTAGACTTCTTCAACACCATAAACGCTAAAGTAAAGTTTTCGCATAAAATCGATCAAGTACTGCGGATTCAATGCTTCTCCTGTCGCCTCTTGAATCAATTGATTTGGTTTTCTTGATGCGCCGTACTGATGGATTTTTTCTGTCATCCACTCTTTGATCGGTGAGTAATCATCAGAAGCCAAAATCTCATCAACAGCGATATCTTTTTTCATTGCATGTAATAATTGTGCAGCATACATGAATCCTAACGCATAAGATGGGAAGTAACCAAAACTTGCACCTGACCAATGGACATCTTGTAAGATTCCTTCTAAATCGTTTGTTGGACGGATACCTAAATACTCTTCATATTTTTGGTTCCATACTTCTGGTAATTTCTCAACTTCTAACCCTTCATTGAACATCATTTTTTCGATCTCATAACGTATAATGATGTGTAATGGATACGTCAAACTGTCTGCTTCGATCCGAATCAAGCTTGCTTTTGTATACTGTAATGAACGATAGAAATCATCAAAAGAAATATCATCAAAGGTTCCTTCAGCACACTCTTGGAAGAATGGGTACTGCTTTTCCCAGAAACTGCGGTTGCTGCCGACAATGATTTCATTGAAAAGTGATTGCGACTCATGGATGCCCATCGAAGTACCTTCACCAACTGGTGTATACATATATTTTTCATCAATATTTTGTTCATACATCCCGTGTCCGGCTTCATGGATCACTCCAAACGTTGCCATTTTGAAGTCCTCTTCATTCCAACGTGTCGTGATGCGGACATCATTACGATTGATCCCGATCATAAATGGATGGATCGTGTCATCTAAGCGACCTCTAGAAAAATCATACCCTAACTGTTTGATCACACCGACTACAAAACGTTTTTGTTGTTCCTTCGTCATTTTACGTGAAAGAAAATCTGTCTCCGGTGCTGTTCCTTTTTCGACTAAGGCTTGACGGATGGACATAATACCTTCTTTGACTTGATCAAATACTTGATCTAAGATCTCTACGGTCATGCCTGGTTCATATTGATTCAACAGCACATCATAGTCTGTTTTCTCCTCTTTACGCCAATATGGAATCAATTGTTTTGTGATCTTGATGTTTTCAGATAACGCGGATTCAAAATCACCAAATTGTTTTGATTCACGCGATTCTTGCCATTTTGTGTGGGCTTTAGAAGTCGCAGAAGTTAAAGCAATCATCAATTCTTCCGGTACTTTATGCTCTAATTCATAGTCTTCTTTGACTTTCTCAAAAACCGTTTTTCCAAGTTCAGACAATTCGTCAGGGTGCGCAGAGAAGTATTCGATTGCTTCTGCGATTTTCGGTCCGACTTTTTTTGAGAAATATAGCCCATATAAATAACTGTTGACTTCACTGCGTTCTTCACTTGATTTTTCTGGCATGCCTGTTTGGATATCCCAGTCCAATACTGTTAACGCTTGACTCATTAAATCGATTTCTTTGACTTCTTTCAAAAATTCCTTTTCATTCATCCAAAAATCCTCCAACTTATCCTAGTTATCATTTATCCAATAGTTATCGCTCACTTACTTTTACGACATTTCCTTTGCGTTGATTAATTCAAACCGTTCAACAGCAAGGGGGATCTCTTCATAAAATTCTTTTCCAATTTGGGGCAGTAACTCCCTAAAAAATTTTTTATGAACTTTATACCAGTAATCATAGCTCAAATCACCCTCACCCTCAGCACGGGCAATTTCTTCTGTTACTTCATTCATTGGCATTACCGTCATATCTGTATATTTTATGATGCCTACAGGTTCGTCTTTACTATTTAAAACAATGGTATAACTGCCGATTTTAGACAACGGGGCTTCATCGTAATACAGGCATTCATCGTATGATGAACATGACGCCGTTTTGATCCCCTTTAAAATCAAGTCCGCCAATTCATCTGCCATCGGTGTCCCTTCCCACCCCCACTGCTCTGCCGTAACATTTGTTGGAGGGAATTCACCTTGCCAAAATTCTTTCCAATACTTTTTTGCTTGTTCATTCATTTTGAATTCCTCCAAAAATCATAGGGTCAAAGGTCTTAAAGTCCCAACCATGGTTTTTAGGTGTCCATACTTATATCCTAGTTATTCGTTTTCAGTCCGTTCTTTTCTTGGTGGCCGAGTTCCCCAATATTGGAACAGATCTGTGCGCAATGCACCATTGTATAATTTACGTTTTTTTGTTGCTTTTTGTCCGTAAAATTCTTCAAATGCTAAATCACTTGTCAAGATGTACTTACTCCACGTTTTCAATGGTCGGAAGACCTCACCCATTTCTTTGTAGAGACGACGAACAGACTCTTCTTCACCTAAGCGTTCACCATAAGGGGGATTAGCAACGATCACGCCGTATTCTTTTTCCGTTTTGAAGTCCTTCACTGCCCGTTGTTGGAAAGTGATGGAATCTCCTAAACCGATCTCTTCCGCATTGGCTCTGGCGATACCGATCAATTGACCATTGATATCAGACCCAGTGATATCTAATTCGATATCATAATCTGCCTGTTCTTCTGCTGCTGCACGAACTTTTTCCATGATAGCCGGATCGAACCAATCCCACGTCTCACACACAAATTCACGATTGAAACCAGGGGCGATATTATGACCGATCAGTGCAGCTTCGATACACAGTGTTCCTGAACCACAAACGGGATCATAAAACGGACGATCTTTTCGCCAGTTCGTCAACATCACTAAAGCTGCTGCCATATTTTCTTTTAATGGGGCACCACCTTTTTCTAAGCGATAACCGCGTTTGAACAAACTTGGACCAGTTGTATCAAGGGTCACTAACACATGATCTTTCAGTAAAGCAACTTCTAGTTGGAAATGTGCACCGGTTTCTGTCAATGGCACAGTAGACGGACGATGATAATACGTACGTAGTCTTTCAACAATTGCTTTCTTAGTGATGGCTTGACAGTCTGGTGTACTATAAAGCGTCGATTTGATTGATTTTCCTGCAACCGGGAAAGAGGCGTCTAATGGAAGGTAATCTTCCCATGGTAACGCTTTGACTTGCTCGAACAATTCATCAAACGTACGGGCATCAAATTCACCCACGACGATCTTGATACGATCTGCTGTACGTAACCATAGATTGGTTGTAGCAATCGTTTCCATCGTCCCTTTGAAACGCGCACGACCATTTTCGACTTGGCACTCGATGCCAAGATCTCTAAGTTCTTTTCCTACTAATGCTTCTAGCCCACTTGCCGCTGTCGCTATTAAATTGAATTCTCTATTTTTATCCATTGTATTCTCCTTATCAATCAAAAAAGAGGCATGATGATCTTCGTCCTCTATAATCAAACAAATGGTGTGGCAGAAGCAGCCCTTAGAAATTAAGCAACAACACCCAAAAATACGATAAGCTATTTTCGTATGTTGCTGCTTAATTCTTGGAGCTGTGCGCTTCCGTCACACCCTCTTCTAAATCCCCTACATCCGATCTTTTCTATGTGAAAAGGCTTGACGTAGGAAAAAGCTATTGTTAGTACTGATTTTGTAGGCTGTTATTCGCCTAACGATTTATTCCCTGAAGATGTGGTTTTCTATAAGCCATGTTCTGTACTTTGTTTTTCCAGGGAGAAAAAACAAAGCGGTAACCATCTATCTGCAGATCAACTGCCCTTTTGTCTCGTTCTGATTCCCCGACAAAAAGCGCCCCTACCGTTGTTTGGGTTGCTCGCTCGAGGGGTTTACCGCGTTCCACCGAACAAGTTTCCTCGTTCGCTTCGTCACTGTGGCACTTTCAAGGATACTGAAGCATAGCCGAAACCTTAGCTTGTTTTCCTGCCGTTACTCTAAAAAGAGTACCTTAGCTTATTTTTTCGCTAAGCACGAACACTACAGGCATCACAGCCTGTGCGAGCATGGACTTTCCTCAGTCTGGTCAAAGCCAGACCGCGATTACCCGAAAACCACAAATCGATTCATTGCTTAAAACTGACGTGTTGCTTCGTTGTCATCTTCGTTTGTTGTTGTATAGTTGTTTGGATTAGGTGTTACTGGTGGAACATTTCCTGCTTGTGCATCTAATTTTTTACCAAATACTTCACGTTCAAGATTTGATAGACGTTTTAAAATATCAAAATTTGTTACTGCCGCACTTTTCGGAGTTTCTGTTTGTTGTGCACGACTTGGAGCTGCTCCTTGGTTTTTCGATAATTGAGCGACTTTTGCACTTAATTTATCGTTTTCTTCTTGTAAAGCAAGGAGTTGTTTGCTGTAATTCTCATAATCTTTGATAATATTGTCTAAGAATTCGTCCACTTCGATCGGATCATATCCGCGCATTTTTGTTTTGAATTCTTGTTGTAAAATGTCTTTAGGACTATAAATCAAATTCGCCATATTTACACCTCTAGTTCTCATTTACGTATTAACGTTTCTACTTTTTTATTGTATCGGAAAAGACTTGATAAATCAAACACTATATTATTTTATTCACTAAAATTTTGCAAATCATCCATGCTGACGGTTCGAATCTCATAAGGATGACTCCCTTGATATTTTTGTGCATCCTTAAAAAAATAGTCTGTTTTTCCAGGATATTCTGGATCATAAATCAATAGGGTCCCGTCTGTGTGTTGTAGAATAAATTGGGTATGATTCCTTAGTTGACTTGGTGATTGATAGGGTTGATGACTCACCGACTCACGATAGTCAGAAAGCTGTTCTACCAGTCTTTTCTTTTCCTGATTGTTCTCATTCCAACCATTGCCAAACTCTGCAAACGGATAAATGATCCCAAGCTTCAATTCTGGATAATCCGTCTTCATTTCAGCGACGACTTCACCTGCCCATAATTCGACACCTAAGTTACCGCTGATGATCACCCATTCCAATCCTTCTTCCACTAATTGAGTCAATTCATTTTTTAAAACTTTTTTAATAACTGTCATTTTAGGGTCATTATCTTTGAATATGCCTAATTCAAAACTGCGATAACCAGAGATATACATTACTTTTATTGTATCCATTCCAGTTTCCTTTTCTTTCTCTGTGCTTTTTTGCTATAATGTGGCCTAGGAGAGTGATTCGATCATGGTTTTACGCTATCCAAATGGCCGTCCTTATATCAAGGATGCCTCGTCCAAAGAAAAAAAACAAGTAAAAAGGAACCCAAATACGGAGTTTGGCAATCGCGGGATGCGATTTGAAGAAGCCATCAATGAAAGCAACGAGTATTACCTGGCACATCAAATGGCCGTTATCCATAAAAAGCCAACACCGGTTCAAATCGTAAAAGTTGACTACCCTCGACGTAGTGCCGCTGTCATTAAAGAAGCTTATTTTACACAAGCTTCCACAACTGATTATAACGGTGTCTATCGAGGTTTCTATTTGGATTTTGAAGCAAAAGAGACAAAAAACAAAACTTCATTTCCATTTAAAAATTTTCATCCCCATCAAATCTCACATATGGAAGCTTGTCAAAAACAAGGAGGAATCTGTTTTGTCCTTTTATGGTTTTCTACCTTACAGCGTTGTTTTTATTTAGATAGTACACATTTAATCCACTATTGGCACGAACAACAGACACAAGGAAGAAAATCCTTGCCGCTTTCATTGATCGAAGAATTAGGAATCGAGATTCCAAGTGGCTTTGCCCCTCGTGTTCCATACTTGCAAGCAATCGACCAGTACTTAGAATCTAATGAAGGAGAACCAAAGAATGCCAACTAATCAAACGAGATCTTCTAAAAGAAGCACCTCCTCTTCTTCTCCAAAGAAAAGAGGAAAACAATCAACGAAAAAAGGCACTGGAAAAGATCGAAAAGGATTGATCACACGTATTCTTTTAATTGGTCTTTCCTTGATCTGTGTCGCTTTTCTCGCAGGGGTCGGACTTTTTTGGTTTTATGCCAAAGATGCTCCTGCTTTGACCGACGAAAAACTGGATGCAACAGTTTCGTCAAAACTTTATACAAAAGATGGCGAGTTGTTTGAGGATCTAGGGGCGGAAAAAAGAGAGAAAATTTCTGCCAACGAACTGCCAAAGACACTTGAAGATGCCATCGTTTCAGTCGAAGACCGAAGATTTTACAAACATATCGGTGTCGACCCTGTTCGGATCATCGGTGCCGCATTATCCAACTTTACATCTGGCGGCTTACAGGGTGGTAGTACGTTGACTCAGCAGCTGATCAAGCTCTCTTTCTTCTCAACTAGTACCGAAGACCAAACAATCAGACGTAAAGCCCAAGAAGCTTGGATGGCTGTCAGACTGGAACAAACGAAATCAAAACAAGAGATATTGACCTATTATGTCAATAAAGTCTATATGTCTAACGGTCTTTATGGCATGGAAACAGCGGCTCAATCTTACTTTGGAAAAACATTAAGCGAATTGAATTTACCGCAAACCGCGCTTTTAGCAGGAATGCCTCAAGCACCGTCAGCTTATGATCCTTACCAGTTTCCAGAGCAAGCAAAAAAACGTCGTGACACTGTCTTGTACACGATGCTCCAAAACGAAAAAATCTCTCAAACAGAGTACAATACAGCGATCAACACACCGATCACGGATGGTTTACAAGAATTAACCCAAGAAGACACTAATACACGGATCGTCGACAATTATGTCAAAGAGGTCATCAATGAAGTCCATGCTAAAACAGACAAGAATGTCTATACCGATGGCTTAGATATTTATACGAACTTAGACTTGAATGCCCAAAAACACTTATATGATGTAGTGAATACAGATCAATACGTTGCATATCCAGATGATCAAATGCAAGTTGCCACTACGTTGATCGATGTCAATACTGGACAAGTCACCGCGCAGATCGGTGGAAGAAACATTCCGGATGATGTCGCTTTAGGTAATAACTTGGCTGTTAATACCTCTCGTGACTTTGGTTCAACCATGAAACCGATCACTGACTACGCGCCAGCATTTGAAGAATTGAACTATTCTACTGGCAAATTGATCGCCGATGCACCTTACAATTATGAAGGAACTTCTATTCCTGTTTCGAACTGGGACAACCGTTACATGGGAATGGTCACCTTGCGCCAAGCGTTATACCTTTCAAGAAACGTCCCGGCAGTCAAGCTCTTCAATGAAGTTGGCGCAGATAAAGTCGCAGAATTCTTGAGTAGCTTAGGGATCGAATATAGCACGATCCATCAGTCAAATGCGATTTCAAGTAATACTGAACAACAAGATGGTACAAAATACGGTGCTTCTTCTGAAAAAATGGCCGCAGCATACGCTGCCTTAGCAAACGGTGGCACTTACTATAAACCACAATACGTTAATCGGATCGTTTTCCAAGATGGCACTGAAGAAACGTTTGAACCAGAAGGAACGAGAGCGATGTCTGAAGAAACAGCGTATATGGTTACTGACATCTTGAAAGATACGATTACTCGCGGAACTGGTACGAATGCCGCAATCCCAGGGTTGATTCAAGCAGGTAAAACAGGAACATCTAATTATACGGACGAGGAATATGCTAAGTTAGGTACCTCAACGGGCGTTTATCCAGATATTTTATTTGCTGGTTACACACCGAATTATGCAATTTCTGTGTGGACGGGATACAATGATAAAATGACTCCGATCACTTCCACTGGAACAGATGTAGCTTCAGATGTTTATCGCGAATTGATGAAATTTGTCTCCGCAAATGTGACAAATACGGATTGGACGATGCCTAGCGGACTGTACCGTTCTGGTGGTGAATTATTCTTTAGAAATGCATCATCATCTGGCAATTCAAACGCTACGGTGCCTTCAACGACGATTCCTTCTTCATCTGCGGTCGTCCCTGTAACTCCTGTTCCAGACTCTTCAACTAGTGAAACTGTTCCTGAGACTTCTACAAGCTCAACGACTGAACCTAGTAGCTCTGAACAGTCGACACCACCAAGTAGTGAACCAACTGAACCAAGTAGTGTGCCTTCTACAGAACCACCAGCCTCTTCTAGCGAGGAAGCACCACCTGAATCCTCTGCTACGCCATCAAGCTCTGAAGATACAAATGCTGCTGGCGGTGACAGCGGGACACGAACTGCACCTTCTACTCGAGCTTCGTCAAGAAACAGTAGTGATTGACCAATAGAAAAAAGCCATCCTCTGCGGATGGCTTTTTTGTTTACTCGTTTTCTGTTATTTTTCAATGATCATTGCCCTACTAGCTTGATCATTTAAAGTATTCAATAGGATATTTTTGTTTCCTACAAAACAAAAATACTCCCCCAGAAATTCCAATCAATAGATAGCCTAAGAAAACGATTCGTTGATTTACTACTGTTCCAGTTTCCGGTAGATTTTTTTGAGTGATCGCAGAAAGATCAGCGACTAGTGTCTGATGCTTATTTGTTTCTTTTGTTTCTTCAACAGTCGATCCAATCGTACCAGATACTCTGATATTGTGAGTGGATTGCACCTCTTCTGCCTTAACTAGGGTTGAAAAGGATAAGCTGATAATAAGAAGTATGTGTAGTACCGATAAAATTTGCCATTTTTTACTTCTAGACTTCCTCATCTTACTATCTGATAGTAGATTTTCCATTTACTTTAATCCTCTACTGCAAAATTTAATACTAGTTTAAAACTCGGATTACTTTCTACGGAAGCATTTTTCGGTGCCGCATCCCCACTAAATCGGAAGTTACCAACCGTATGATTCCCCTCATTACCAGATAAGGTGAATAAAGGCGTAGCTGCAACTGTCGAAACTCCGTCTTTAAATAATTCGATCGTATTGATCATTAGTCGATCCACTTCGCTCATTTCTTTGACTTCTGTCACATTTGAAACGGAAGCTCGCACACTTAGCGCAGAATGGTTCGTCACGTGATAAGCCGGAGAAGTAATCTTTTTATGCTCAGATTCTTCTGTTGTCCGGAAAATAGCTGTCGTCGGTAGGGTCACATTGATCCATTGATCGAGATTTTCTGGATTTGGACCAGGCTTTGTATTATCAAATTCACCGATGATCCCCTTTATAGTGATATCTCCAGAAGTTGCGCCTTCTCGCCCATCGATGGTTTGGACTGGACTAGCAAAAGCGGTAATTCCACTAATACATACTCCTGTAATTGTTAGAATGCTTAATACTAATTTTGTTGCTTTTTTCATTTAGGTAGCCTCACTTAAATTGGATTAATTTTTTATCAATATGCTAATTTCTGCTTCGGTTACGCCTTGTTTTTCTTTGGTTTCTGGATCATAGATACTGACTGTCGCTGTTGCAGGATATTCTCCTTTTTCTAAAGGTCGCTTCAAATACACCTCTTCAATCAATTGATTGGGATAAATCGCGCCAGAAGAATAAATCACTTCTTTCGTATCATTGATCGTGATATCGACCGCAATCGGATAAACATTCGTGCCAGGATTGACGATTTCGAACGATCCACGACTTCTGCCATTTTCGAAAACTGCTTCTGGGTTGATCTGCAAGGTGAAATAATTTGCATCTGCTAGTTCTTGCGCACGCTCAGAAATCCGTAGATCACTCGCATCACCGATTTCAGGTAACAAATCCGCGCTGATAACTGGAGTGGGTCCTTCGTGACTAAACCAATACCAACTAGCAACAGCCATCACCATTAAAAAAACAAACAATAATAAGACGCCGTTCTTCCGTCGTTTCTTTTGTTGATTCCTTCGTTTTGTTTTACTCATTGTTTGAACGTCTCCTAGTTATTATCATTCTTTTATCTCGTACATTTATGCCCTCTATCTGGGAACAAATCGTAAAATCATACGATAGGTAGGAACGAATGAATCTTGATAATAACCCCCTTGTTCATTGTCACTTTCCGAGATCCACTTAGGATAGGGCCCATAAAATCGACCGGTCAAATGGAAAGGGACACTTGAGTATGGTGCAACTTGTGCCAAGCGTTGTTCACTTCTTCGTCCATATAAAGAAATTTTGGTTTCATTAGACATCAACTGTAATTCCAATAGTGGTTGTTTGATATCAGAGAAGTTTTTCGGTTGTCCTTCTTGCAATGGCGCGTGATCTAAAGGATTTTCATCCTCCCTTAACAAGGTGACCCCTGCATCATCTTCAATAATGAACTGATTTACATACGTATCAACAGAAAGATCTGAATGATTACGGATCTCGTAATCTGGACTAACAAATTCACGATTAGTTTCCTCGCCTTGGTAGAGGGATTCGAACACCATTTTCGTCGGTATGGAAACTTTTAGATGATGGATCTTCGAATTAACATCAATGCCTATTGTAAATTGATAGGCTTTGTTCCCTACTTGAAATGTAGCGAAATACGTGCCATCGTCCACTTCATCCTTGGTTAAATCTGTAGCCACGATTTTAATTTCCTGACTGCGATCGTCCTGTGTCAAAACATCGTGTGCTGTTGCCTGACTTTCCTTCAGAATCAATTCATGGAGTTCTGCTTGACTGGTTAATGCCTCTAACTTCTTACGCTCCAAAGTGAAGTGATTTGCAGTGTAGTCGAGACCTTTGATTACCTTTTTGTCAATCGTCAAATCACCAGTTGTTTCGACGGATGGTTTAGCAACAGTGAGCGTTACCTCTGTGTCTGTTGCTAAACGCTCATTTTCTGCTAAGGGTATCTCAAACTGTCGAATCCGTTGATCTGCATCTTGGTAATCTCCCCACTTGATCCTCGGTGATTCTTTAGTTACAGTGACCGTTTGTCCCGCTGTATTTTGATAGGTGATCGTTCGATTATCCGTTACTTCTGTCATCCAGCCAGTGATTGCTGTTGATTGGTCACTTAATGGCTCTAATGCTGCCACTAATTCTTCCGGACGAGAACGCTCCCATACATAAGTTCCTGGATGATTTCCGTCATAATTTGCCATAAATTCGTTTGAATTCTCAAACGCGATGGTTCGAACTGAACTATCCAAACTTTCTTCAAGCACCCATCGTCCTGTATACTCCGCTGTAGGAACGATATTTCGTAAGCTGGTATTTCCGATAACTGATTCTTCTCCTAATTTAAGGGATGAAAGTCTTGATGCAAGATAGAACATGCCACTGATATTTTTATTTCTTGTGTCCCAATTGCTCAAATCTAATTCAGCTAGCGAAGAGGAAGACATAAATAAATTGCTCATGCTAGAAACCTTACCAACATTCCATTGACTAACATCTATATCAACAAGGTTGGATGTCCACGCAAATGCATGAGTCAACGTTGTCACATTTGACACATCCCATTGACTGACATCTAGCTTTCTTAAATTGGTCATCCAAGCAAATGTGTGACTCATGCTAGTTACATTAGACACATCCCATTGACTAATATCTAGCTCTTTTAGCGCCAAAGTATGGGCAAACATCTCATCCATATTCGTTACCTTAGATGTATTAAAATTCCCTACACCTTCAATACTTTCTAACTGTCTTGCTCCGTTAAAAAGAGATGCGCTATTTTCCGGTAAAAATACCTCGTTGGTGACAATGATCGTTTCAACTTCGGAATGGCTTTTCCATGGCGCTTCTGGGACCGATCCACCGATTCCACCATACAAATGGATCGTTTTCGTTGCCTCGTCATATTCCCAAGGGACAGTTCCCCATAACTGCTGGTTCTTCCGATAAGTATAGGTGACTATTTGCTCAACATTCGTGAAAACCCCTGTTGCATTTTCCGGTGCAACAAGCAATTCCCACCCTTCGATTTCTTTTGCTTCTGTACGATATGCTTCTCCGCTAAATCCCGTTAAAATATCGCTTTGAGATATCTCATTACCCTCTTCGTCCACATACCTTACGACGACACTGCCTTGTTGCAAGCGTTCATAATTGGCTTGAACGCTCACAGGTCCAGTACCCATTCGTAAACTGGTATTCGCAAGATTACTGTTTGTAATCGTCGCTCCGTTTTGGGTTAGAAACTGCCAATTGACAAACCGATATCCGACAGCTGGATTCGCATTCAAATTGATGGTTGCTCCTTGGGCAGCGGATGAAGCTGAAACCGTAGGATTTCCACCAATCGTTGGATTGGCCTGCACACTCACACTATGAGTGATTTGTTCATAGACTGCTCGAATGGACGAATCTCCTGCCCCCATCGTAATGAATGTACTTTGACTCGTTCGGTTTGCGATAGTCGTGTTTCCAGAAACAAGTTCCCATTGAACAAAGCGATATCCATTCGAAACGTTGGCATGGATCGTGGTCGTTTCACCTTGTGCCAGTATTGTTTGATCCGCTCTTGGATTTCCTCCAGCATTTGGAGAAGATTGGAAAGTTAAATTGTAAACCCTCTCATATATTGCTCGTATCGTTATCGTCTCATGCACTGGTGGTCCTATAGGGCCATCAGTAGAGATAGTAAGACTTGTTGTTTCTGCATTTAGATTGCCTATCGAAGCATTCCATCCGTTGATTAGCTCCCATCGAACAAAACGAAACCCTTGGTTCGGATTTGCACTGATAGTGTATAATAAATCTCCCCCTGGCGGAGTTATATGAGGTATATAACTAGGTCTACCACCTTCTGAAGGGCTTGTTTCAAATGTGATTGTTGCATTTCTCTCTACTCCTAAACTTGGATCATTTTGGCTTTCGGGTGCAAGTTCACTAGTTTCTGATCCATAGGCAAAATGAAAAGGTAGATGGGTCAAAAGAATTACTAATACAGTCATTAAGATGATTATTTTTTTACTATTTATTTTGCTTTTCATTGGTACTCCTTAACTTTTAGCTGTTGCAACAAGCGAATATTCTTTCTTTGTTAGAGTTCTTATAAATTAACAACGTGACTATTCATCAGACAATTAATCATTGATATCTCTAATCGATAAAATTTTTAGCGATTAGAGATACTTTTTTTATGCGCGTTGCTCTTTAGGGGAAGAACTACGCAATTTCTCTGAACTTTTACGTTGCATGATTTCTGCTGATTTGTTTACGCTTGCTTCCATTTTGTTTTGTAGCTTACTGGGACCGGCGATATTTGTCGCTAAGGAAGGTGTTAATGTTTTTTGCGTCAGTCTTCGTTGCTTCACTTCATGAGACGTCCCCGTGCGATCACTCACATTGAATAAAGCCTCTGCCTTTGAATAATCGCCTTTCATGGCTAGTAATCGAGCTTTTTGTGCGATATTTAAGTCATTTTTCAATTCACTGATCTGATTTTTTAATTGACGATATTTTGCGCGGTTAAAAATATACTTACTAAAAAAATTGATTCGCTGTTTTTTACTTTGTAATTCGGTTAATTCATTTTGTTTCGTGATGACTTTCATACTGTATTTCTCTAAACTATGATTTTTTATAATTGTTTCTTTTAATTCATGGATGTTTTCAAAAACGGAATGAGTATCTCGATAGTATCCTTGATTTTCTTTCCAGTTTTCAATGAAATTACCAAGTGCTAATTCACTTTGTGTTTGATGTTGTTTAAACCTGCCATAAAAATCCGAATCCTTGAAACTAGCATCCATCTTCAAGTCATATCTTTTTTTATGCATTGCGATTTTATCACCTAACTCATTGATATTTTTTTCATCTTTTGCTGAATC
The DNA here is from genome assembly GCF_045371165.1 of Enterococcus pernyi. Classification (NCBI taxonomy): domain Bacteria; kingdom Bacillati; phylum Bacillota; class Bacilli; order Lactobacillales; family Enterococcaceae; genus Enterococcus; species Enterococcus pernyi. The sequence goes on along the minus strand of NZ_JBIQDM010000003.1, from coordinate 31,178 downwards.
ATACTGAAATTTATATTGATCAAAAAAAACAGATAATTTTTCAAATTGATCGTCAAGTTCATGATGGATCATTTTTTTGGCTTGTTTTAAATCTGCTTGAACGATTGGTGCCGTCTCTTTCATTTGGTTAGATACGTCTATTCTTTTTGTCGATTTACTACCCTGATCTGATTTAAGTCTTTCTGCTTCTCTTTCTTGAATCAACTGTGCTTTCTCCGCTTCATATTGTTCATAGCGAGGATCACTCAAATCTTTGAGGCGGTCTATTTGGGCTTGTTTCCGTGAGATTTTTTCCGTTAATTGCTCAATCTTCTCAGGGTCTGATTTTACCTCAGTAGCTATAGAGGTACTAGATGTAGCGGTTGACTGTCTTTCATTCTGTGCAGTGATTTGTTGTCGCAGCTTATTTCTCTCTGCTACTAAGCGATCATATTCAGGATCATTGATATCTTTTATACGTGCAATTTTTTGGTTTAATTTTGCGAGTTGTGCATCCATTATCATTCCCACTTTCTTAAAGAAATCCTTTATCTGTCTTTGCGAAATTATTTATGAACAAAATGACTTATTTCCTATTTTTTATTTTTCTTTAGTAACGAACGTTTGAATCCCTCTGACGATCGAACACTCTCCAAATAAACGCGTTCTTGCTCTCTCTTGTTTTCTTCTATCCTTTTCATTGTTTGGATTCGCTTAGTTTCGCGGCCGATTCTTCGTTGTTCATCACTCATACGCTCATGTTCCATTCTTTCTCCTCCAATCAGGATGGTTCAAATTGATCATGAAAATTCCTTATGATCTTTGCAATGATGGTCTTCTTGTTAACTGATTATTTTTTGATAATTGATTGATTTTATTACTTTTACTGATCGCCTCTTTTTTTACTGTAGCAAAACTTAATTTTTTGACTTTAGCAACGGATTGTTGTTTTACCGCTTTTTCTGACTTGACTTCGGCTGATTTAATTCTTCGTTGTGAAGATGTAGCTCCGATTCCGAGTGTTTTTATACTCTTTAATAGATCAAACTTCATGAAGTTCGCTCCTAATTTGTATAAAAACTGAAAAAGATTCCGATTGGTTTTTGTTGCGATATTTTTTACAACAGGCGCTTTTTCTTTCGTAGCTTCCAGCTTGACAGGTTGTTTTTTAGTTGCCTTTGTCGTGTTAGCAGATGCTTCTAAAGGTGATTGCTCTTTTTCTTTCTTTTTTGTGATTCTATTTTTGATCATCTTCGTCACCTTGACGACAAATCTTCCTAAATATTTTAGTCCCATAAAACCATATTTAGGTGTTTTCAACGATGTTTTTTGCAGCGATTTTACCTCTGGATCAGGCTGTTCATTGGTGATCATTAAATTCCTCCTTTAAGCCAATGATTGGTATCATTTGTTTTTACATTTAGTTCGCTTGTTTAGTTGTTTCCAAAAGACAAATGCAACGATTGACGTCCCTCCTACAGTTAAGGAAATTCCTGCTTGACTATTCAATCTTGGTAGCGAACGCTTCTCTTCTTTTCTTCTGATTGCGACCCCATCATTCTTTTTAGTTGAAGTTTTTTTGTCAGTTGTTTGGTCCACCGGTTTTGTTTCAGGGTGCTTTTCCTTATTATCATTAGGTTTGTCTTCCTCTGGTATCGGCTGCTCCTCATTTCTAACATAGATGAAATTTATCTCTTGCTCCTCATCTGTAAATACACCTGTAGGTTGGCCGATGGTTTCTTTCACTTCCCAACCAGCTATTTGCATTGGCTCCGCCTTAAAAGCTTCTCCCCAACGTCCAAGTAGAATGTCCATTCGATTTTTTTCAGGTGCTTCCTCAAAAATGTGGTTGACGACTACTTGACCGCCAACTTTACGCTCGTATTGGATCGTTACCGTTTGTGCTTGTTCCGTCACTGTCACTTGTGGCAATTCACCTTTTACTCGCCAACCGGATTCCGTTCTAGGTGTCAACTCAAAGCGATCGCCCACATTTCCTACGTCTGTGAATCGCTCACTGCTATTCATAGTCGGATCACCGATATATTCGTGGTTCAC
>NZ_JBIQDM010000003.1:25840-29041 GCF_045371165.1 Enterococcus pernyi | reverse complement strand
TGCCAACCGGTTTCCGTTCTAGGTGTCAACTCAAATCGATCGCCCACATTTCCTACGTCTGTGAATCGCTCACTGCTGTTCATAGTCGGATCACCGATAAATTCGTGGTTCACTGTGATCGTTCCACCTACCGTTGGATTCTTTGTATAGATAAATTCAACAAGTCTTTCCGGACCAGCTGTCATCTGACCAGAATTACTTGCACTTCCAGAAGATAATCTGCTATAGGTATATCCCGGAATGGCTGGTGGTGTATACGCATAGTTTTGTCCAACATCCATTTGTTCCACTAACGGATCTCGGAGTTCATTCCCTGCCTCATCGATATATCTCACTCTGATTGAATTTTTTGTTCGCAATGACAATGTGCCCAAATTAAGATTAGTAAGTGTAATACCCCCTACATTAATCGGTTTATTTCCAAAAAAATCAGCAGTTGTTGGATCAATTGCCCATGTATCTAAATAAAGCGAACTCAAGTTAAGATTGATTGAGTTAGTATGACCATTTGTAGCACTCACCTGAGTCCTAGTAACTGTCACATCAACTCTTGTAAGATTTCCCGTAGTCGGGCCAACTACCCTGCTAATGGTCACTCCCGAAGGAAGATTTGTCGCGGTCACATCACCTATACTAAAATTACCTGTCAGATTAGGTGCGTTTCCATAATGCATCTGAGTATAAAAGTAATTGGGTACAGGTGTATTTCCACTCTTGCCTCCCGTCAGTGCTGGAATCCAGCCACCTCGATCTGTTACCAGGGCATAGGTTGGAATATTAATCGGAAAACTCACACTATCTCCCACATCAACCCCTAAAGAACCATCTATTTGTGGTATAGCAATGATTTGTTGAGAGATTGCGTTTTCTCCTTCGTCATACAACCATGCTCGTAAGCTCTTTCCTTGATGGATTTCATCGAGCATATAATCGTTAAAAGCAGCATAAACACTCACTGGAAAATGCAAGAGCAATAAGATGACGCTAAATATGCTCATTAGTTTGATTTTATTCATTGGATCTCTCTCCGTATTCTTTATTTTTCAAAAGATATTTGACCTTTCAGTAGGGGCTTGCCACTGACATTATTACTCTTTGAAATTGCTTTTTGTTTGATTGAATCAAATGCCTCTTTGACGGCTGGCTGACGATTGTTTCCTTTATTCTGTTCAGCAATCTGTGGATTACTTTCAGATTTCATAGTATTCACCCGATGTCTTGCAGCTTCACTTAATTGATTCGTCGCACGGTTTTCACGAGCTGACTGTGATGGTGGCTCATGAATATCCGCTTTCACATGAAGTGTTTCATGGGTATTGAAGGAATTCGACCGACTTGAACGATTCGATTCATTTTGGGTTTTATTTTCTGTCTCTTGACCATAGACCCATGCATACGGACTTTTATCCGTTGACTTCGTTTCGGCATTAGCCACTTTCATTCCATCTTCTTTCGATTCAGCACTTTTTATTGAAGAATTATCATGAACAGGTGCAAGATCATTTTTATCCACTGTTTCATAGGCTTTATCAAAATTCTTATCTACCTCTAAAGAATTTTTTTCGATTGTTTCTTTTTGTGTCGTGGTTTCTAATGTTTGATCTTCTTTTTTATAAAACTTTCTTTGTAGTGCATGCAGTCCTTTACTCAAGGCAGTCACACCAAAGGAAACCGCAAGTGCCATTGCAATAACTGAAGTTACTTTGTACATAAATAAAGGAGTTGAAGTGGCTATCGCAAATATATATGGTGCTACTACTGGTGTCAGTGCGATACCAATTCCTGCTACAACTATCCCAACACCAAAGATGATGGCGAGAGATTTCCAATTTCTTTTAAAATAACCCTTTACAGATTTGTCTTTTTCTGAATTTTCAGGACTGCCTTTTTCTGATGAGTGATTCTGTTGTTTTGTTTTTGCTGTTTCTTTCTCATGAGCGGCAGTTTCTCTTTGAATCGATTTTTCTTTTGGATCAATCACTCGATCTTCTAAGTTTCTCTGGCGACTTCGTTCTGACTGGCGATAGTTTTGTATTCTAGAACGAAGTTTACGAATATAGTTGATGAGTTTTGGCCCATAAACGGCAGTCAAAATAGTACCATAAATAAACAGAGTTAGTGGTAGTCCATACATAGCAAGGTAAGCTGGAACGATACCTAAAATGCCAGTTACCCACATACTGATTAACGGCCAAGATGCTAATGGTAGTAAGTTCAACAAAAGTCTTCCGATTTGAATGGCTCGGCTTTTTTTTGTGTGGATTTTCTTTTTTTGTGTATGCGGTCCTGACTCTGGCAATTCTATATCGTCATCCATAAAATCGGTTTCTGTAGTTTTATCCGTTTTTTCTGAAGCATTCTCATTTAAACCAAGAGTACTACTACTAGCGTCTATTCCATGTTTATCTAAAGGATCAGTTATGTTTTCCGACTGTTTTTTATCCATTCCTCGAGTGGCTATGCTCGCTTCATCCAGTTTCGTTGGTTTCGGTTCCCCACCTTCACTCATCTGATTTCTCATTTGGCTGTTTTGAGTGTCTGAGGAAGATTCCTCTACTGGCACGTTGGAACTATCTGTTTGAGTGTTTGTTTCAGGTGGTTCTTTCTCTATTGGATTAAATTTGAGTTTATCAGCTAACAATTCACGGATTTTTTTTGTGTTACCATCAACAATACCTGTTTGATCAGCAGAGAGAGCAGTAGGTTGGTTGCTTGATTCTTTTCTACGATCTAGTTGATCGGATGTAACACTTTCTTCCGATTTTTGTCCATCACTACTTTTTACAGCAGGATTTTCAAATTGGCCCCGATGTTGGCGAAATGTCTCGTTAGCCAAGCCATTTTGTTGCTGTAATGTTTCATTAGATACACTAGCTTCAGTTTCTCTCCCAGTTCTGGACTCGTACTGTCTTCGCATCGCTTCAACTCGACCCGTGGATTCTGGAGCAAGGCGGTCGTTAGAAAACTCATTCGCTTTTTCAAACCGATCTCTCGCTGCTTTCACTTGTCCCGTGGGTTCTGGAACTGGGCGGTCGTTGGAAAACTCATTCGCTTTTTCAAACCGGTCTCTCGCTGCTCTCACTTGACCCGTGGATTCTGGAACTGGGCGGTTGTTAGAAAACTCATTTGCTTTTTCAAACCTGTCTCTCGCTGCTCTCACTTGACCCGTGGATTCTGGAACTGGTCGCTCATCACGAAGGA
>NZ_JBIQDM010000003.1:20472-25740 GCF_045371165.1 Enterococcus pernyi | reverse complement strand
CATTCGCTTTTTCGAACCGTTCTCTCGCTGCTCTCACTCGTCCCGTGGATTCTGGAGCTGGTCGCTCATCACGAAGGACATTCGCTTTTTCGAACCGTTCTCTCGCTGCTCTCACTCGTCCCGTGGATTCTGGAGCTGGTCGCTCATCACGAAGGGCATTCACTTTTTCGAACCGTTCTCTCGCTACTCTCACTCGTCCCGTGGATTCTGGAGCTGGTCGCTCATTAGGATGATCGTTCGCTTTTGCAAACTGATCGCTCGCTGCCTTCACTCGTCCCGTGGATTCTGGAGCTGGTCGCTCATCACGAAGGACATTCGGTTTTTCGAACCGTTCTCTCGCTGCTCTCACTTGACCCGTGGATTCTGGAACTGGGCGGTCGTTGGAAAACTCATTCGCTTTTTCAAACCGTTCTCTCGCTGCTCTCACTTGACCCGTGGGTTCTGGAATTGATCGTTCATTGCTAAAGGCGTTCGGATTTTCAAACTGATCTCTCACTGCTTTCACTCGACCCGTGGATTCTGATGCAAGGTGGTTATCACTTTTTACACTGGAATTTTCGAATCGAGTGCGACGGTTTTGAAATTCTTCGTTCGTCATGTCGTTTTGATTCGATTTTGTTTCGTTTGCAGATGCTGAATCATTCGTATGAACTGCACTTCCGTTTCCTTTACGTACGATTTCGCTACTGCCATGCAGGGTGGTAGCTCTTTGATAAGAAGTTCCTTGATGTTCACTTTCTCCACGACCCTTTTTCTTGGAAAACGCTGGTTCATTGCTTGTACTAGTCAGGTTTACGAATCGAGCACGACGATTTTGAAATTCTTTGTCAGTCCTACCAGCTCGACTCCATTCTGCATTGTTTGTCCTTAATGAGTCATTGTTATCTATCTTACTAGTTTGACCTTCATGTACTAGCTCACTACTTCGTTGCTGCCTAGGTGGATTTTGATAAGCAACTGTCTGATAATTATACGGTTCGCTTTGGGTTGTTCTCTCTATGACTGGTGGTTCATTACTTGGTCCAGGCATATTGCCAAATCGGTCTCGATATCTTTGAAATTCTTCGTTCGCCCTACCAGTTTGACTCCATTCTGCATTGTTTGTCCTCAATGAATCATTGTTATCTATCCTACTAGCTTGACCTTCTTGCACTAGCTCACTACTTCGTTGCTGCCTAGGTGAATTTTGATAAGCAGCTGTCTGGTAGTTATTCGGTTCGCTTTGGGTTGTTCTCTCTCTAACTGGTGGTTCATTACTTGGTCCAGGCATATTGCCAAATTGGTCTCGCCGTCTTTGAAATTCTTCGTTTGCCCTACCAGTTTGACTCCATTCTGCATTGTTTGTCCTTAATGAATCATTGTTATCTATCCTACTAGCTTGACCTTCTTGCACTACCTCACTACTTCGTTGCTGCCTAGGTGGATTTTGATAAGTAGCTGTCTGATAATTATCCGGTTCTCTTTGGTTCGTTCTCTCGATAACTGGTGGTTGGTTACTGGTTCCAGCCATATGGCCAAACCGGTCTCGTCGTCTTTGAAATTCTTCGTTCGTCATGCCGGTTTGATTCGGCTCTGCTTTATTTGTGGGTGAAGATTCATTCGTATAGACTGTGCGTTCTTTTCCTCTACCCACCAATTCGCTAGTACCTTTTAATGGAGGAGCTTTTTGATAGGACGATGTTCCTTCATTTCTTTGGTTCTGTCGATCTGTCGGTTGATTTTGCCTATTTTGAACATTCGGTGAATCATTCGTTTGCGAGGTTCTCCATCTAGACGACTTTCGACTTTCTAATGATGAATGATCATTTGTTGAATGATTCAGACCTTCATAGTATTGGCGCAATCGGTTGACTGTCCCTGATGGTACTTCAGCTGAATGGGGTTCTTTATTATAAGAAGTTTCTTTTTCAAACTGTTGTTTTAAATCACTCACTTTAAGACTGTTATGCGACTCTACTTTTGTTGATTGATTCGTAGTGTGGACAGAATTTTCGTGCATAGTGCCATTCTCTTCGATCTGCTGATTGGAGAAACCTTCCTGCTTCACATTGCCTCTCTTATTTAGCATTGTTCGTTCTGCAAATCTTCTTTCTTGTTCCGCCACTAATTTAGGACTTACTAATTCGTCAGATGCTTGTAATGTTGTGTTTGACGTAAAAGTAGGTGTCGCATCTTTTTTCCTTATTTCTTGCTCACGTCTATTTTCTTTTAAGACGATCATCCGCGATTTATAAATCGAGAATCTCAACGTATTGTAGTCTGTTGGATCAATGTCTTGGAGCATTCTTTCAAATGACTGTTTTAATGCATTTGTCTTTTCTTCGTTCACTTTTTTTCTTGAAGAAATCAAGTCTAGAACGAAGTGGAACTCTTCTCTCAAAGTTTCAGGATTACTATCCGATATTGCTTTTGCTTGAAACTCATTGAATACTTTTTCTTCATAAGGTTTTACTGATTTTATTGAAATATCTTTGTATAGATATTCTTTAAGATAGTCTTCAAAATTTTTATAAAACATTGGTCTCCTCCATTCAATGAAGAATTTTTTCAGAGGCGATTAACCATTCAAGCGATGTTCAAGCAATTGTTCTAAAGATGTATTTTCTTCTCTAAATACACCTGTTTGAGTTAATCGCACTGCTTGATGTGGTTTTTCGTAATCATTTACCCATAAAAACATTCCTGGGAGGGAATTCATGCGATAACCAAATTGTGTTTCTTCTAATGTGATCTCAAATTTTTTAACTGCTGAATTTTCATCGGTGACTGACAATTCTAACACGCATAATGTCTCAGAAACATCTTCAGAAATGATGCGATAGTGAAACGTTCGACTTATTTCTTTACCGTCTTCCACTTTTCGTTGGACAAAGGTATTTTCTGTAAAATCAACCAATACATGACTATTCATCGTCGTATTCGTCCAACTACCTTGAAGTAAAACGTCATTCCATTTTTGATTGATCCTCTCATTCGCTTCATCTTCCCCAGAATCAATCATTTCTTTCGCCTTCTCCAACAATTCAACACTTGGATAAAAATAGGTAGTGTCACCTTCATTGTCTTCGTAAAAGAAGATCGTTTCTCCTAATCTAGTCATCAGCTCAAAAGAAACTTCCTCTTTCTCTTTGTCCGTTAGAACAAGTTTTGTATCTACTAAGCGATACTGACCCGTTGTGAGCCAACTGGTACTTTGATAAGTTCCGTCATTTTTTAATTCCAGAACCATGCCATCTGCTCGATCAGAATACCAAATCCCTCGATAAACTAAAGCTTCGTTTCTTTCTACTAGATTTAGTTCCTCGTCTCTTTGTTCACTAAAAGATAAACGCTCACTACTCGCAGTAGTTTTTGAATTTCCATTTGTTCCATGGTGAAAAAAGATCGAGTAGAAAATAAAACTGAACATTGTGATGAAAATGACACTAGCTATTATCACGACTCTTTTTCCTTCTTTTGACTCAACTATATTTTTTAATCGTTTCATTGTTCGCCCTTTTCTTTTTTTATTGAAGAATACCGTACCCCGAAATGCTCGGATCATTGAGGAAATAGGTTCTTCTGGCTACTTTATTGGAAGTATTGCCCTCGACGGTTTGGATGATATTTCCATCTGTAAATTCCACGATTCCCACATGATCTTTCCCTGTACCACCTCCATTCCAGTCAAAGAAAATCAAATCACCTGGTTGTGGGTGGTAACTCTCTGAAATTTTTCTGTAGTTTCCTTTTTCCGTTAACCAGTAGATCATCTCTAAACAATTTGCTGATTTTATTATTTTTTCTTGATTAAGGTACCCGACTTGATCTGCTACCCAACTTACGAAGATCGCACACCATTCAACTCTTCCTTCAAAACCATACCATCTCCAATACTTATCACCATGAAAAGTACCAATCTCATTGATCGCAGTCTCAAGAAATCTTGAGTTTTCGAGCCAGAGATAATTGGTAACAATAGGTACATAGAACATATTTCCGTAAGCATATCGCCAGGAAAATCCATGGGCTACAGCTACGGGATGAGTATAACGAACGATTTGTCTGTTGCTTTTTTTTCTTGCATATAGCTCTGCATGTAGAAAGCTATATTGTTTATTGGTAGTTGCTAACCAATTTAAAAAGTCTTCTCCGTAGTTATAGGCTTGAAGAGCCGCACGATCATCAAGATGTAAGGTTCTCGCTTTACCTAATAACTGGGAAAAATAGTGAGTTCCTCGATCAATTGATAATTCTGGATCCTCGATTGTATTAGGAGCTAAACCTTGTGATTCACTAGCTTGCATAATATCAGGAAATCTTTCTGCATCCCCACCAGACTCTACTCGGATGATTGCCAAGATCATATTGACATATTCTGGAATCCCATACTTTTCACAGGCTTCTCGAACAAGATGTTCCCATTGTAAAATCATTTGTCCTGGATTCTTAAGACTTCCTGAAATTGATCTTGACGAATTATTGGTGAATCCATCTATCTCAGACGGATATTGAAATATTAAATCAAAAATATAAGCAGACGGATAAATATTGCGATTTGGCCGAAGGGTTCGACGTTCAATAACTTCAACCCTCAAATTTCCAGTCGTTTCTCCTATCAGTGTATCGGCATCGACCCAATCTCTATTTCTCACTTTGATATTTTTTAATGGAGATAAAACAACCCTTTTATTTAAAGAAGTATTGATAGTAACAGAATTATTCCCAACTGCATGAACTCTTCCTGAGCCAGAATTGTCAAGTCCATAAACTGATGTACCAGCTTCAGCTAGTAATTCAATATAATTGTGTTTATTTCTTTCATTTAATCCACGATAGCCATATTTTTCAACAACGATGGCATCTTGATTCATACCAAAAGGACTTTGTAAAAATACTTTATTTTCAAAACGATCTAATTCCTGGATCGGACCAAACTTATCTAGTTCTTCTTCTGAGAGAGTGTCTGAATTTTCATCAATAAACTGACTGATTGTTTTGATTTCAATATTGATCAATGCCACTTTGATTGTTCGATGAGTTGGCCGATCTTCATCGATAGGTGGATCTGGTTGTTCGTCACTTGGATTTCTATTTATTTGCGACTCATATGTTGAGCCTTCCTCTTCATTCTCTGATTCTTCGATTTCTTCTTCTAAATCGTTTGTTTCTTCCGAGGTTTCATCGTCTTCTTCTGATGTTTCCTCGGTTTCACTATCGTCTTCTGATTCTTCTGGTGCTTCCTCAGTTCCACTATCGTCTTCTGATTCTTCTGGTGCTTCCTCAGTT
>NZ_JBIQDM010000003.1:0-20372 GCF_045371165.1 Enterococcus pernyi | reverse complement strand
CTTCCTCAGTTCCACTATCGTCTTCTGATTCTTCTGGTGCTTCCTCAGTTCCACTATCGTCTTCTGATTCTTCTGGTGCTTCCTCAGTTCCACTATCGTCTTCTGATTCTTCTGGTCCTTCCTCAGTTCCATCATCTTCTTCTGGATAAATGATCGGAACTTCTCTTGTTTCGATTTCTGTCGTGTAACTAAAGGTATATCTATGGATTCCTTCTACTTCTCCACGGACTCTCGTTGCACCAAAAAGATTACTGTCTGCTGAAATTCGTTGTTCGATATCATAGTTTTCGTATTTTGCATTTAAATAATAAAGATAAGTATCTGCATCAGAACTATACAAAAAATTATTATCTGGTCTTGCCACACCATTTACAACGAAATAAACTTCTTCAATTTCAGAATTTTCTGAAAAATCTTCAAAAACCTGTTGTACTTCTTTATTCATTCTGGCATCCAAAAATGTGACATGCTCATATGCCTCTGCTAATGCCATATCTTCTGTTTTTATGGTAAATATACTAGCGATAAAATTAAAGATAGCGATAATCACGACGATCACGACAATCACGACCGCCAAGATCATCATCACTTTGACGGACAATAACATAAGGATCAGTTTGAGAATAATCAATAAGACTAAAAGAACCCCAAGAATATTTAATTCGCCTTCTTTGTTCCTGCCCACTGTATCTATTGCTGCTTGTGCCAGATTTTTTTTCAGTTTGGGTTTGAATTTCTTTTTCGATGGAATCTTCGTTTGCTTTTTTAATCGTTTGATTTTGTTGGAGTTACTTAATACTTGATGTTTACGTTCAAGTTTGTCTTTGATGCCGAATAGTTTCTCTTCAAGCTTCTTAGTTCTGGTCTGTTTAGTCGCAGTAAGTGTATTCTTTATTCCAGCTAGATTGAGAATATTTTTGTCAAGCTTTTCTTGTTTCTTATGATAAAATTTTTTTGATCCTAGCTTTTGTTTGTTGATTTTTTCAGAGGAGAGCTGAATTCGCTGATTCGTCCTACTATTATTAGTTGAACTTTTTCTTTTTTTTATTCCTAAAAGCGCATGATCGATTTCTTTAGGTGAGCGATGTTTATTCTTTATGAAATAGGCCTTTTCTCTAGTGGTACTATGTTTTTTATTTCTGTTTATTTTGTTTAACTTTTTTTTATTTGTCATAAGATGGCGCTTTTTAAAACCACTGTCGTTCGTTTTTTTGCTTGTTACGCCTTTACTTAATGGATCTTTTCTTGACTGATTATTCACCATACGTTGTTTGAAATCAACAATATTTCTATTTTTCAACTGTAAGTTGTCTCTTTTATTTCTCGCTAACTTTTGTTGACGTCTTTTGAATCGAATTCGTTTCTTCAATGCTTTTTTGTTTTGCTCATTCGCACTGACACGTTTTATTTTGATCGATAACAAATCTTGTTGTTTGTTATTTTCTTGTTTATTCCCATCGTATGTCTCATTCATATTCTTGCTTTGTCTTTACCTCTTCACCAGGTTTAGTCGTCATAATTTGATAAAGCTTCGTTTCTTTAGGAAGACGGTCTTCAAATGGGATGATCGTGTCTCCAAACACCATCAATCCAGTACCTTCACTCCCATTTAATACATACTTCTCCTGCTCTTCCGATATATCAAATAAACGAGTCAATTCTGAGCGGTCAGATTTTGCTTGATTGAACATGACAACGAAGTCACTATTTGAAAGCATTCTTCTAGCTAGATCCGAAAGCAATAGCGTCTCTACATTTTGAGTGATTCCCGTCGGTATAGCGCCCCACTTTCTTGCCCTACTCCACAATTCAAAGAAATAATTTTCAGAATACTCATTTGTGAAGAGTAACTGTAATTCATCAATATATAACCATGTACGAATTCCTGATTCTCGATTCAACGTGATTCGGTTCCAAATTTGATCTAACACAACTAACATTCCAAACGGCTTGAGTTGTTTTCCTAAATCTTTGATGTCAAAAATGATCAAACGTTTATTCAGATCCACGTTTGTTTTTTTAGAAAATAGTGCTAGACTACCTTCTGTGTAAAGTTCTAATTCAATCGCCAATTGCTTTGCTTCTTCTTCTGGCTGTGCATTTAACGCCATATAAAACTTTTTTAATGTCGGTAACTGCGTCTGTTCTTGGTAAATTTTTCGGCATACTCGGTCGATGATTGTTTTTTGTTGGGAAGATAATCCTAAAATACCTCCAGTGATCAGTTCACAAAGTGAAATCAAAAACTGGGTTTTTAAAGCGATTGGGTCTGACTCATCGCCATAGTTACTATTGATATCCATTGGATTGATGCAGGTGTTTGAATTACCAGCCAATCGAACCATTTGACCATCAAATTCTGAACAAATATGCTGATATTCCGATTCAGGATCAATGACGATCACTTCATCTTTGTTGTTTCTAAGTAAAACATTAACGATTTCTCGTTTGACAGAGAAACTCTTACCTGATCCTGGTGTCCCCAAGACAAATCCATTTGGTGCCATTAGTTTCTTTCTATCAAGAATCGTTAGATTTTTTGTCACTGAATTGATTCCATAATAATTTCCGTTCTCATGGAGCATTTCAGAAATTGAGAATGGCATCAATGCAGCAACCGCCGATGTGGCTAATAATCGATTCAATGGAACATGATTTTTTCCAATTGGTAAACTCGTATTTAAAGCAAGCTTCTGTAAATAAGCAAGTTCAATGATCGTGCAGCCAAATCTTCGTCCTACCGACTTGATTTTACTGGCGATCTTATTTAATTTATCCTGATTATCTGCGTAGAAATTGATCAACACAGTTACTTCAAATAGTTTCTGGCTTTTGCTTTGTAATGAATCTAAAAGCTCTTTTGCTTCATCTAGAGAATAAGTTAGATCATATGGTAGCATGTCATAATCGTACCCACTGTTTAAGGCTTTACGCTGCTCATCCACTTTCTGCTGATCCATATAAGCCATTTTAGTCTTTACTAAATCGAAACTACTTGCCATCGGTATCGGTTTACAACTCACTGTAAGAGTGATTTCCTCATCAATCTCCATAAGTCCTGTCAAGCATTCATCTGATAGTTCGGCAGGATAACCATTCAGATAGAGGGTCTGATTTAGTTTGTCATCGATCCTGATCAGGTGTTTATCTAATTTAAGATCGACTTGTTTCGGTAGTAATGTATGATTCTCATTATTTAGGATTTGACCGATCAATTCTTTGCGTTCTTCCCCTTTTAAAATATGGATGCTAGAACCAATTTTTCGAGCGAATAGATCCATTTGATCGGCAATCAAGAGCAACTCTCTTTCAGCAAATTCCTGATTCTCATGTTTTTGAGTAAAGGTAATAAAAATTTTCTTTTCAAACGCATTCTTCTTTTCGTTGATTTTCGCTGTTAGATAGTCATTCATTTCTTGACGGTATTTATCATCATAACGTTCATTCTTTTCTTTAAAAAGCACATGAGTTAATTCTTCGACTGTTTTTTTCTTTTTTACCAGTGTGACTTTGTAATCGATAGAAGCTTCTAAAGAATTTAAAAACTCACAATATTTAATAAAATTCTGCATACGTTGTTCCTCGGAACAAAGCTGATAACTTATATCGTCAATATTAATCGTTATCGAGTATTCATTCTCAGAAATTAGACAAATACCGTTATCATAGATTTCTTCAAAAAGTAAAAAAGATTTTTTTTCTTCTTGCATATTTTTCTTATTCTTGTTTTGTCTGAAATTCACTTTCATGAAATTGGGACGTATCAGATTCTTCATAAACAATTACTCCTTGATCAAAATGGTAAATAAAAAAGTATTTCAAATAGCGTTCAAAAGGCAGTCCCTCTTTTTTTAGCCACCCAAAAGCGACGATTGGCATTGAAACGAGAATCATCAACCAACTGATTACGTCCATGGAATAGTCAAAAAAACGAACAAACACAAAACTGATCACGATATTAGTCAACCCTGCGACAGACAGAAAGCCTAATTGCCGTACGCTCATGCCTGCTACGATCCGCTCTTTATATTCGCGTACATCTTTATGGACTTTTACTTCAATTGCCATCACTTTTACTCCTTTCTATGAGGCAGATACAATCATCTTCGCCCATCCTTTCGTTTTGTTGATTGCAAAAATCAAAGCAATCATGTAAATCGTCAAACCAAAAATCAACGACCACATACCTCTTCTATGACTATCCAAAAAATTCACGAAAATCAAAGGATAAATGGTCAACACTAATGCAATCATTACAGCATGCAGTGAGGAAGCGGCAAAATTCTTGAAAAATCCTTTTGCCATAGTTGAAAATTCTTGATTAGGTAATGCCGCCATTGAAATAGGAGCAATCGCACTAAAGATATATAACTCAAAAAACCTCAGGTATACGATAACATGGATAAAAACCCCTACAACTAAAGAAACAAGGAATAGAACGACAAAGATCATTAATACGACCATTACTTCCCACCACGAAAGGCTTTGTACGACTGAATCCACAACATTGTAATAAGAGTCTAAAAGATCGGTTCTATTGTATGCCAGTATTTGTCCAGCTAACATCGATCCTAATGCGACAATAGCATCAAGGATCACTTGAATTCTTAAGATGACAATATAGCAAATAATAAATTTCACAAAGGCTTTCATGATCATTTCAAATCCCAAAGTAGGAGCACCACCAGCATTCTCTACTTTTAAAGAAATTTTTTGAAACTCAAATAAGATAAATACCGCTAGTATGGAAAAAGCTACTGGAGCTATTATCGTTTGTTGGATCTCTCCTGCTACTCTATAGGCAGAAGCCATATATTCTTGTAATCCCAAACTTAAGGTATTTGCAATATTTTCACCATTCAAGTACCCCATCATCTGGGTGAAAAGCATCATTATCGCTGCGCGCACTGATTCACCTTCTTTCTATTAAAATTTTTTATCTACTTAAAAGTGAACCAACATCAAATGCAGTTACGAACCAAACTGCGGCTACTAAAATCAAGGCACCGCCGACCACTTGCCAAATCCCTTGTTGTAACTGTGGACCATTTTTATCTTTTAACGCACCAGCTAGGATGACAGTTCCCCAAATAATCCATAATCCTCCGCCAACCATCGTAAATCTTGAAATCAAGTTAAATACATCCTGTAATAATTGTTGGTTATTGTTCATTTCTATTTATTCTCCTCTTCGTTTTTCGGTGATTGATTTCGTTCGTACCAATTTTCTGGAGTCACATCACCGAGTTTTTTATAATTTTTGTGTTTGGTAATATCATATTTTTCTGAGATAAACGGAACTATTCCACGAATCTTTAAAATCGCTTTTGTTCCACTCAGGTTCGCCACTTCATCTACATCCAATAAATTTCGACCCATTTTTTGATAGTTCTCACTGTAGTTCCCATTACTACCTTTGGTGATACTGATATTCTTATGCTGGATCGTTTTCTTTCCTAGTAATTTGGAGATATACTCATGCGTGCTTAACTCCATCCCACCTAAATACAGAAATACGTCACTGGTCCCGATGATTGTTTCCCAAGTATCTTTATACAAATTTTTAAGCTGACTAATGTTTTGTAAGATTACATTGACCGATATTTCGCGACTTCGAATCACGGAAATCACTTTTTCAAAGTCTGGAATTTGTCCAATATTGGCAAATTCATCTAAGACACATCGCACGTGATGTGGTAGACGACCTTTATAGACATTGTCTGCTTTGTAAACTAAGCTATCGAATAATTGTTGGTACAGCATACTTGCTAAGAAATTGAAACTTGTATCTGTATCTGATAATAAAATATAGATAATCGTTTTCTTGTCCCCAACCGTGTCTAATGCTAACGTATCTTTACTCACGATTTTTTTGATATTCGGAATATCAAAAGGTGACAATCGTACTCCTAAGCTGACTAAAATACTTTTTGCGGTGCGATCCCCCGCTAATTTGAAAATTTTGTATTGCGCGACTGCAAAGTTGGTAGGATCTTTTTCTTCAAGTTCATTGAAAATCACATCTAGTGGGGAAACATAATCTGGCACATCCTCTGGACAGTTTGCTAAGCGGACCATTTCAACGACATTCGTCAATGTTTGATCTTCTTCATCAACTTCTTGCAAAAGATAACTGAATGTAGCCATCAATAAGGCTGTCTCAGCTTTCTCCCAAAAATCATCGCCACCCTTTTTTTCTGGATCTGAAGTGTTTTTGATCAAGTTGTTGACGACTTTTAAAATATCGTCTTCAGTACGGATGTAAGTAAAAGGATTATAGTAGTCTGTATTTTCCCGCGTGATCAAGTCAAAAACCTTGATTTCATATCCGGCCTCTTTAAACATCGTTGCTGTTTCGCTTAACAAGAGTCCTTTAGAATCACTGACGACATAGGAAGAATGTAGTTGCATCAAATTAGGTTTTACATAGAACCTTGTTTTCCCTGATCCAGCTCCTCCTACTACGATAACATTCTTATTCCGATTAAAGTTATTAGACTTAGTGATCTTCATACGACCAGACATAGACAGCGATTCACTTTTTGTGAGAATGATATTGTTGTCTTTTTTTTTATCCATCATCGGCTTTATGTCTTTTTTGTTGCCCCATCTGGCACTTCCGTATTCAAACTCTGTATGTTTCGGCATGCCTGAGTGATACAAGATACCAAGAGCAAGCCCCCCCACGATTGTAAATGTACCAATGATACTTGCTATACTATAGCTAAAATCAAACTCAAAGCGACTAACTTCTAGTCCCAATTGGTCGATTGTGCGAACCAAGACTTGTGCGATATCTTCTGTCTGTTGTCGGAAATTCTCGTAAATTAGGATGGTCCGATTTGCCGTATACGCGAATACAAGAAATAAAAATAGTAAAAGTAATTTATAATACCAAGTCTTTGAGTTTTTCAACTTGTCCTCCTAAACGACATAAGTTATCTTTTTTATTATCTAAAATCCGTAACAAGCAAATCTGAAACGACGTCCATCGTTCGGTCAATATCTGCTTTTTCTGGTAGATAAAACATTTTGGTTTTATCCCCAACTTGATACGGAAATGGTAGAATATTTGTCACTAAGATATCTACATCAAGTGGATTTTCAATGGTTTCCAATTGTTCCTGGTACATGATACTTGCTCTGGTGTGTAGATATCTTTCAATAATTTCATTTAATGCAAAATCCGTTAAAAATCCTCGTTTCAATGCAACAACAACTGTACTTAAAACTTCACATGCCTTGTTCGTATATAAGAAAAGTAATAAGTCAGAAGTAAATGACGAAGCACATCTTTTTTGAAGGAAATTCTTTTGGATCGCTTTATTTTTTTTGATGACTGTATTCATTTCTTTATATAGTCGCCGGTTGATTGAATCAATCAACATCGCCGATTCTTCATCGTTATATGAAAAATCAATTTCAAGTTCCTGTTTGATTTTCTCTTGAAATAAAAAGCAATTGACAATTGAATACAGTTGCTCATTATCAACTTGGATCCTATTCCCGAGAACACTCTTGAGATCTATAACTAAATGTTTGACTGTCTCGGAAAAACCAAAGTATTCTGCAAATCCTTTATTGTGTTTTTCTATCTCTGTGTAATAACATTCATGTAAATGGATCATACAAGCTATAAAACAACATTCTTCAAAAATGACTTCTTTAGAATAGGTCTTGAAACAATCTAATTGAATAAATTCAACGAATAATTGATTCGTTAAGGGATTGTTTCTAAACCAATCTAACAATCGCGACTGGATATATAATTTATCTTTTCCAAACCGGATAAAAGTTAAAGCAAGTATTTTCTTTGTGATTGATTGGGAAACATCCGAACATAACGCCAAAACGATTTTGGTTATTTCTTCCATTTCATTTTTATAGGGGCAATAATCTTCGATCTCTAGATAAGCTGATTTAATGTAAAGATCAATAAACAGTTTTCTGATTCTGATCTCCTTCCCTAAAAATTCAACCGGTGAAAGTTTTAAATTCAAACCATATTGATGGCAGATTTTCTTTAGCTTTCGCATTTTTTGGATCACTGTTTTCTCACAGTAATGTAATTCCCAGCTCCAATCGATCACCTGCTTCAGTTCACCTGTAAGGATACTTGTTGTCACTTTTACTAAGTCTTCATTCATGTAATAAGATTTTTTTTTCTCGAATAATTTAAAATGGTTCAATACAAACATGCTGACCCCTTTATAGGAAGTCAATATTTCAATTGTGTCGGAAAATTCATCTTGAATCGTTTTTAAATCATTGGTAATCGTTCTTCTAGTTACTTTGAGACTTTTTGCAAGATATTGAACGGTCACATTTTTTCTTCTTTCTAAAGTATTCAAGATAAATACGACACGTTTTTTGTAATCATTCGATATTAATCGTTCAAGAATCTCTTCCACTTACCTTCCCCCTTTCACATAACAACTTCACTATAAACAATCTGTTTTTTTATTTCGAGGTATTGTATTTCCCGACTTAGAGAAAAAAAATTCTTTAGAAGACGAAGTTTTTTTAAAGTTTTTTTATAGATTTCAGATTCGAGAGATAACAATAAAAAAGAGACTATACAAATTGTATAGCCTCTTTAAGGCGTAATTAATAACACTAACCCACTATTTTTATTTATCTACAATAAATGGCCCTCTGAGATTTTAAGCTTTCTATAAAAAAGTTATTCTATTGGAATCCTAAATTAATTCAAAAGACTAAAAGACTTTTAAAAGTTATTTAATTCTAAATAAACTAGCGGCACTATCTGGCGCCCAAGATGGGTCCCCATAATTATCATGAGTAACTAGTGTCGTATAAAGTTTTCCCTCATGAAAAATAATTTCATCCTTAGTATATCTCACAGGATTAAACAAACTTCCTAACTCAAATTGACGATGTTCACTTGGTGGTGCAATTTCATTTGTTTTTGTTGAAATCACTAAGCGATTGCTTGCCTCTGATCGAATAGAATCATTGCTCACTGCTTTGATCGTATACGTATACTGAGCCCCCGCATTCAACCCAGTATCTAGATAAGTGGTATTTGCAGTTTTACCAACTAATTGGCCATCTCTATAGATTTCATATGTTTTGATTCCTGCAGAGTGGCTCGAAGGATTCCACATCAATGAGATTGAGTTCATCGTTTCCCCCATTGAATGTAAGTTACCTGGTCTTGTTGGCACTTCTACTTCGTTATCTGCTAACGTTGTTACCTGAAGCGCATCACTTTTTTCAGATACTTGTCCGGTAAACGATACTGCTTCGATTTCGTACTTATACGTGGTATTTGCTGTTAATTGATTATCTTGATAGTTGTTCGCAGAAGTTGTAGTAATCAGTTGACCGTCACGATACACATTGTATTTTTCAACAGCTGCTTGTGCATCCCAAGAAAGTGAGACTGACTGTTTTGTCGTATTCACTGCTCTGACATTCGTTGGTTTATTTGGTACGACTGGTATTGCTCCATTACTCTTGATATTCGCATCAATCACATTGTAAAAAGCATTCGCAGTATCACTAATATCCCAAATTGCTAAAATAACGTGATACCCCATTCGGTCTTCTGGAATATTGACTGTGTGCGTTGCGCTAATATTCGCAGAAGATTGTCCGCCACCATCGATTTCCGATAATAACTCTAGATCCTCTCTCGCAAGTGGTTTGTTTTGATCCCAACCATTTTTCGTGATGTAGTAATGATATTTCGCGGTCCGGTGATTTGCCGTAAAATGCCAAGTGAAATTATTAGGACCAGTACTGATATCTTGCTTTGTCCATAAAGTTGCTGTTTGTTGATCTAACTCAAAACCTAATGCACCATTTGCAGAAGCAATTCGTCCATCCGCTGGTCCTGCTGCTGGGAAGCCTTTCAATGCTTCTAAAGATTGTGGCTCATTGATCACTGCCCCATATTTCTGAAATGCTGCAGTCCAGTTGGTGCGAGCATCTAATGACCCTTGGTATCCTCGACTAATTGGTTCCCTTACATACCCATGTGCAGAAACATCTTTTGTCGCACCAAAAATTATTCCTCCTAGACTTAAAACCAAAACAACACTACCCAATAATCTTTTTTTCATATCATACCTTCCTTCCAATATTTTTTTGTTACATTATTTTTATAACATAATAACTTATTTAAAAATAGCACGCTTTTATTGTTCAATCAATCACAAATTAACATATAAAATAAACACAAACCTTTATAAATAAGTGTTTATTTATTGTGAAAATCAAAACTATTATTCATTTATTGTTCATTTAAACCAAGAGATGATAAACAGATTTAGCAAATAACTTCGATTTGTCATATCTGATTATGTTATTTAGTCAATCGGTGGTCAAAATTTGTACGTATTTACGATGACTTTATTAAAATACGATCCCAACCTCGTCCATGAATCCTTATCTGAGATATGCTTAAAATAAAATAAATCTTTATCTTCGTATCCATGGGTATCCGAAATAACGATATCAGCATGATCATACGATTCTACGATTTTTATTCGTTTATTATTGTAGTAATGAGTAATAACATTTTCGACTATATTTTTAGATTCTGGAAGGTTAAAAAATTCCACATAAACTTTATGTTCAGATTTAAGACTGTTGGAGGCCAAGCTTCCTAAGATGACTTGCACAAAACTATTTTTGATGTGATGGTAAGAAGGCTCATTTTGGTAAGATTTTAAGTTTTTATCGATGCAACGCTCTATATAGGCTCCATAACGATTTGTTGGTAATGCATCATGATATATAGGCATAAATTTATATAATTCCAAATGATGGATAGTGACTAATTTGTTTGTCAAATAATAGAGTAGTTGGTAAAAAATCGTTTCTGGTATATGAAAGTAATCAATCATGCACGTGAGTAATTTTTTACATTTGGTGACGATTGAATTCTTCTTTAGCTCCCCTAGCTTTCTTCCCAGTTCTTCTTTTTCTTCTTTCTTATTTAAATCTTGTGCAAAATAGTTGGATAGAAAGGCGAAATGGATACATTCATTTCGTGCATTTGTGCCATCTATCATCTTTTTGACAGTCAGCTTTTCTAAACACGCATCCATCTCCTCCTTATAGACTGTTTCTCCCAGCTCCACGAGTTCTGAGGATAGATCCTGGATTTGGTACCCATTTTTCAATGATATCAAACTAACCGCTAATAAATAGTTGATACGCTTTTTCCCTAGCGGAGATAAATTTTGGTAATGATCAAAGTTGATGGATAAGCGTAAGTTTATTACTTCTTCTTGTGTAATCGTTTTGAACAACCAATAGTTTCCTTTTGAAATGACTGCAATTCCCAGATAATGCAACATACGTATAGTAGATTCACTACCTGTTAACTCAATCAATGTTTCATTGACCTTCATCAATCGAATATCAATTTTTAGTAATTGAAACAATTCTTTCAACTTTCCTAAAAGTTTGTATACATGTGACTCACTATAGATTAGATATTTTGCGATATCTGAAACACTGAATTTCCTTTTTTCCAACACATATAACAATGTCTGATACAAATTTGACTCTGCAAAATATCTTTCTTGAAAAATATTGATCAATTCGAGATATTCCGTATCGGTTAGTTGTGGCATACAGCGCAATTCATCTTTATCTAGAATCAAAGAGGTGTGCGTTTTTTTTGAAATTTCACTTTCATCATACTCTCTCATCAAATTTTGAAGTATCTTCCTTGCTTGTCTTTTTGTTAGGTCCATTTCATCTTCCAGCTTTTTTATTGAGACTGCTCCATGTTTCATTTCTTTTAATACCTTCATTTGTAAAAATTGTGTTTTTGTAATGAATAATAATATTAATTTATCTGGCAGCATATTTATTTTCTCCTCAATCTATAGTTGAAATGTAAAAATTCAAATAGTATAACATCACCTCAATCTTTTTCTGTCATTTTTAAATAGCAAAAATATTCTTACTATTTAGAAAACAAAAGATACTTGTTGTTTTATAGTAATTATTTGACATGAAAACAGAGTAAAATTTCGCTCTCTTTTAAAGATAACCTAAAATAACTATTATAAAAATACAAGTACAATCTAATATTAGAATATTTATGCGTAAAATTCCAATAATTATATTCTTGAATTTATTTTATACCAATAAATTTAAAAGAAATTTATTGATTTTTTACATACGATACCTAGCAAAAAAAACTGAAGAACCAATGAGTTACCTCGTTTGATCCTCCAATTGTTTTACAAATATTGCTTAAAATCATTTCAATTGGTGCCTATAATTTATTTCGATGATTCGTTTGACTACCCTACATTATGTATCACTCTTACATGGTGGAAGCGTTAGAAGATCAAGCAGGATAGTCAGCCATTTTTGTTGATTTAGCCATACATCTTTTTCTTATCCGAATGGCACACTTGAGTGATGTAACTGGATTTTCAAGTCGCCATCCTCATCCATGATATAACCAAATGTGTATTCAACTTTGACTTCTTGGTTGGTCTCCCCTGAAGTAAAGTAATATACACCTGAAGAAATCGCTGTATCACCGTTCAAGATCGTATCGTGATTATCAAAGCGGATATCTGTCCAAGGCTCTAAGGCAAATCCACCATCTTCTGCGATGTCCCCACCAACAAAATAAGATAGTGCTTCATCTTTTGTTCCACGAAATGGTACTTCCGCAGCTTTCGTTGGTTTGAAGAGCACTTGACCGTCATCGTAAGCATATAGATTTTCCAGTGTCTCAAGCGCTTTTTCTTCGGCTTTTTCGTCACTTTCCAAACTAGCTTCACCAATCGCAATAATATTCTCTGCCCATTCTTGTTGTGCTTCTTCTACATCCGAAAGAGTAATGACCGGTGTTTCCTTCTGTGTCTCATTTGTTGTACTAGTTGAGTCTTCTCCTTGGGCAGATGTAGCGCATCCAGCCATCGTTAAAACTAAAGTTGATAAAAGCAATGTTTTTTTAATCATATAATTCCTCCTCTATAATTAAATTCTAACAGAAAACTCTTTTATTTAAAACTAAAAATATAACATACTTAAAACAAAATAAATAAATTAAATGTGTTATAATTGCCTAATTCAAACATACATATTTTATAAAAACATCATAATAAAATAACTGTTTTATTTTATTATCCTGATAATCCTTTATTATTTATTTCGTCGAAATAATTCTCGTTTGTATCATTCAGCAAATTTGCTCGTAATGTTATAAACAATTATTTATTCTTTTACTCTCATGTGTTTTTCTCAAAATTTTTTTCTTTACAAAAAAAGTGGGATTTTCCACCGCTCACATATTCAAAAATCGAATAAATGGCAAGAATAAAAGTAACTAATTCAGAAATAAGGCACCATCCACAAAAATTGGACGAACAATTTTCGTGGATGGTGCCTTATTGATTGAGGCTAAACACTTCTGTCATGACCTCTTCTTTCTTATTTTAAGTGTTTGTTTGCAGGATTTTTCATTCGCATTTTGCCATCCTGGCACATATCCAGTAAAGGACATACTTCACAGCGGGGACTTCTAGCAGTACAGTGATACCGTCCAAAGAAAATCAATGTATGATGCGTTTTTACCCATAAATTTTCCGGCACCTTTTTCATCAATGTTTGTTCAACTTCTTGTACTGACGCATCCAATTTACAGATTCTTAGTCGTTTCGTCACACGTTCTACGTGAGTATCAACTGCTATAGCTGGCACCCCAAATGCATCCCCAAGCACCACATTTGCTGTTTTTCTACCCACACCAGGTAATGAGACCAACTCTTCTCTTGTCTGAGGGACCTGTCCTTCAAAATGATCAATCAGCTGTTGCGCACATGCTTTAATGTTTTTCGCTTTATTCCGATACAATCCAATTGTTTTTATTTTAGGAATGATCTCTTCTAGTGGGGCTTTAGCTAACGCCTCAGGAGTTGGAAAAGCCTGAAATAGAGCAGGTGTTGCCTTATTGACCGAAACATCTGTCGCTTGTGCACTTAAAATGACGGCAATCAATAATTCATAAGGATTCTTATGTTGTAATTCTCCATGCGCTTCTGGAAACATCTCATACATTTTCTCAAAAGCTTCCATTGTACGTTGTTTACCTAACATATTACTCCCATTCTTCCAGCCAATTCTTTAATGATACTTTTGGCAGCTCTTCTTGTTGGGCTGGCTGATCGATTTCTTTTTGAAGCAGTTGCTGCTTTCTGCGTTTTTGATCTTCTTCTACTTGCTGTTTGGTTTTTAAATTTTTCCGTTCCCAAGATAATAAGATACGGTCGATATAATTGAAACTATACGCTTGGTTCAATACAGCCTCCCGTAAAGCTAATTTCAAAATCTCCGGATGATAATGGTCCTCTTCCAACCACTGTCCGATCCGTTGGAATTCAATAGAGGATAAGGGCCGTCCAAACTCTTGTTCAAATAATTGATAGACTGAACGTGTCGTTTTTTCTTGGACTTCTTCTTCTTGCTTTAGAGAGTCTTTTTCTAATAATCTTTCTAAATGCACATACGTTGGTGTCAAATCATAGCGATCCGCTTTACGTCCATCAATAAGTGTAGTTTCGATCGCTATGAAATGACCACTGACCAATCGATTCAAAATTTGAAAAACTTTTTCTTGCTTAACGCCCATATTCTGGGAAATATTAATCAGATCCGGGAATGAATCTCCTTCTGATTGTGCCATATGCAACTGTAATATAAATAAAAATTCATCTGCTTGTAAGCCGATACGATGATAATTTTTAAGCAAAAGATTGGAAACGATCGTTTGACCAGCTTTTAAATAGTTTTCTAAATTCAACATTATTATCCCTCTCTTTAAAATTAGTATACGTAAAAACAAGAATTGAAGCAAGAAAGGATTATTTGAATTTTTTTAAAATGTTTTAGTGGTTTTTATATTTAGTTTTCACTTTTCGGAATATATGTATGCTAGAAAAAAAGGCTGCTTGTATTAGTATATGCTCTCCTCTATGAAAAGGTCTCATATCTAATCTACAAGCAGCTTAGAGAATGACACTCACGCTCGATAGAACGTTTATTATTGTACTTCGTCATCCGTTCGTAGCTCGTATGGTTGTCCTTCATACGTATACTCTGTATTCAATGTTCCATCATTTTCATCGGTATAGATCCGTCGACTAAACGGGAATTGATGGTCCTCACCATCTGTTGTCTCATCTCCAGATAAAACGAATTCTTCTGCTTGAGTTTCATTTAATTGATTGATCACTTCTTCTGCTAAAGAATCGATATCGATCGTTTCATTCCCTGTCACTTTTTTATAATCTTCAATAAAATTATCCTGTTGTACAAAATATTCTTTTTCCATAATGATCCTCCTCTAGTCCAACTCACTACATCTGCTTTGTTGGAAATTAATTACATCTATTATTTTGACAAAAAAAACAAAGGAAAACAACTAATTGCAACTGGTGAAGTCTGCAACAAACCATTCCTGTCTCGTGAGAAACAAAACAAAAAGTGTCAATAAAAAATTTTGACCTTTAAATAGCCAGTTGAGTTCCAAAAAAAAGAACCAACTGGAAACAATATTGCTTCCAGTTGGCTCGTCTATGACGCTTTGACCAATTATTGAGCTGTCTCGATTTCTCCTAGAGCTGCTTGTGCAAGAAGATTCAAGTAGTTCCAAGGACGGTCAAAATGAGGTTGGAAGAAGAAGTCAGAAAGAGCTAAGTCTTCAACAGTCATTTTATTTTGAACCGCTAATGACATCGTATTAGCAGATTGAGTGATGTCGTATTTAGACATGAATTGTGCGCCTACGATACGATTTGTTCCTTTTTCATATACTAATTCCATCATGACTTTTTCAGTCGTTGGCATGAATTCTGGACGATAGTTATCTTCAAATAGTGTTGCTTGGACATCCAAGTTATTCATTGGGGCACTTTCTGTTGTTACACCTGTTGAACCGATCGTCCAACCGAATAAGTACAAACCAGAAGTTCCTTGTGTTCCACGATAAGCCATTTTTTGCTCTGTTAAATTGTTTCCTACTAACAATCCTTGACGGACCGCATTTGTTGCTAAAGGAATGTAGTTTTGCGTACCACTTGGGTTATAATTGACAACTGCTGAATCGCCCGCTGCAAAAATATCTGGATTGCTTGTTTGCATGTACTCATTTACTTTGATTGCGCCGTTTGGCAATGTTTCTACTTTACCTTCTACTAATTTTGTATTTGGTCTGAAACCAACACACAAAATAACCATGTCCGCATCAAATGTTTGGCTAGCTGTAGTTACTTGTTTTACTTTACCATTCTCATCTGGAATGAACTCAGAAACGTTTTCACCTAAAGCTAAAGTAACTCCACGATCAACCAATTCTTTTTCTAACACATCCGTAAATGGTTTATCAAGATATTTATTCAAGATACGATCTAAACCATCGATCAATGTCACTTCTTTGCCAGACTCGACAAACGCTTCGACTAATTCGATCCCAATATAACCACCACCAACGATCACTACTTTCTTCGCTTCTTCTGCTTTAGCAATGATTTCGTTTGCTTGATTATAGTTTTTACATAAAAGAATATTTTCAGATTCGATCCCTTTGATTGGCGGGATGATTGGCCATGAACCAGTAGTCATTACTAATTTGTCATAAGAAACTGTTTCAGTTTCGCCAGTTTTTAAATCTTTCGCTGTGACTTGTTTGTTTTCTGTGTCAACATCAGTGACATCATGTTCCATTTTCACTTTCGCACCTAACGAAGCTAACTCTTCAGGGTTTGAATAGAACAAGCCTGCTGGGTCTTTCACGACGCCTCCAACATACAATGCGATCCCACAAGATAAAAATGAAACATTGTCGTTACGTTCATAAACTGTAACATCTGCTTCTGGGTTGTTTTTTAAGATGCTTTTTACTGCTGCTGTTCCTGCATGGGTACAGCCGATTACTACTACTTTCATGTGTGTCCCTCCGATAAACGATTTGTCCTTTGACAATTTTTACTATAGCAAAATTAAAACGTATCCAACAGTTTTATGCTTGTGAATTCACAAGTGCTTACTTATCATATTTTGCGCATTTTCGATTTAAAACGCTGATAAACAAACGTTCTTTTTGTGATATTTTAAACTAACACCTCTATGCTTGTGAATGAATACGAAATCGCATAAAAAATCGCATAAATATTTTCACCTTTCTTAAAACTGTTAGTGTGTTTTCCTCTTAGTTTCATAGGAGTAGGTATTCCATGTTTTTCTACACGTCACAAATAAAAGACAAAAAAACATCAACAAAGTCATTTGACCTTATCGATGTTTCAGATGTTCGCACGATTTATTTTTTGCAATTCGGACATAGCCCATATAATTCTAAACGATGATCATGGATTTCAAAATCAGTTAAGCGCCCCGCCGCCATTTCAATATCTTCTAGCCCTGGATAATGAAAATCGACGATCGTCTCACAATTTTGGCAAATCACATGATAATGTCTTTGTGAACTAAAATCAAATCGGCTTGATGCATCACCATATTTCATTTCTTGAACAAACCCGATCGATGTGAACAATCGTAAATTATTGTAAACTGTAGCAACACTCATATTAGGAAAGCGATGCTCAAGCGCCTTGTAGATTTCATCTGCAGTTGGATGCGAACGATGCTCAATCAGATACTCTAAAACTGCGTATCTTTGCGGCGTAATCCGAATATTTTCTTTTTTCAGCTGCTCGATCGCCGCTTCTACTTTTTTATTTTCCATATAAACAAAACCCCACCTTATTGTTCTTTTATTATCATACTATTTTTATTTTTTTATATCTACATATTATGGAAAGAAAAAGAAAAGAATTTTATAATTTTGCCTATTTTATGCAAAAAAAGTGTAAAATAACAGATGTTTCACCATTATTTCACACTTTTTATTCAGATTTTCACGTAGACTTACATATCCTGATACAAAGGAGTAGACAAATAACGTTCTCCGTTATCAGGAATAATCGCAAGAACTTTTTTTCCAGCACCTAGTTCTTTAGCTACATTAAGTGCAGCTTCAACTGCAGCTCCTCCAGAAACACCCACTAAGATACCTTCTTCTTGCCCCATACGGCGAGCTGTGATCATTGCTTGCTCACTAGATACTGATAAGACTTGATCATATACATTCGTATCTAACGTATCCGGAACAAACCCTGTTCCGATGCCTTGGATTTTGTGTGGACCAGGTTCTTTTCCTTCTAAAACGGCAGATTCGGCTGGTTCAACCCCAACGATCTTAAGCGCTGGATTGATCCGTTTTAATTCGTGTCCCGCACCGGTGATCGTTCCACCAGTACCGATTCCTGCGACAAACGCATCCAACCCATTCACACCAAACGCCGCTTGGATTTCTGGACCAGTCGTTTTTTCATGAACTAATGGATTAGCTGGGTTTTCAAATTGCAGAGGCAAGAAATACCCATTTTCTTCAGCCAGACGTTTTGCTTCTTTGATTGAACCACTGATGCCTTCTGTCCCTGGAGTCAAAATTAGTTCTGCTCCGTAGCCCTTCATCAATAAGCGACGCTCGATACTCATCGTTTCAGGCATGACAAGTTTCACATGATATCCTTTTGCTACACCGACCATCGCTAAACCAATACCAGTGTTCCCTGAAGTTGGTTCAATGATTGTATCACCCGGTTTCAATATTCCATCATGTTCTGCTTTTTCAATCATATTCAAGGCAATACGGTCTTTCACGCTGCCACCTGGATTGAAGAATTCCAATTTAACAAAAACATCCGCAGCTCCTTCTGGAACCATCTTATTTAATCGAACGATAGGTGTTTTACCGATCAATTCTGTGATCGACTGATAAATCTGTGTCATGTTTTTTCCCCCTTCATTTGCTTCTCTATTAATCATAATACAAAAGAGGTACTTCTGCGAGTGATTCTTACTGGAGAAGCAAAAAATAGAGGCATATCCAATGATATGCCTCTATTTTTAAGTTGATATAAAGTTAGACATTGATTTCTTGTCCAACCAATAATGAATAATTTGACATCGTCATGCCATTTTTTGCCATCAGATCATCGACGGACATACCAAATTTTTGAGCAATATCCCAAAGTGTATCTCCAGAGACGACAGTATAAGTTTGGTTACTACTTGTCGTAGTCGTTGTAGAGGTTGTCTTACTGGTCGTTGTGGTACTTGTCGTACTAGTTGTTGTTGAACCAGTTGATGGTGTATCAAAGCGAGTCAGATTATATGTGCTGATCAATTCATTTAATTTGTATGCGTAATTAGGATCTGTTGCATAACGTCCAGTTAAATAAGCTGTTGCATCATAATAGCTGGTTGTATTACTTTTCCATACACCTGAATAATGATAATCGCCTGTCGAAAAACTAGTAGATCGTAAAACATTCGCATGATCTTGGAATGATTCCCAATAAGATGAATAGCGACGGAAAGGTTCGTTCATCGTTACCCATTGACCATTCAAATATTCTTGCGTATTCATATATACCACAGATTGACCTGCGCTACCTTTGACTCCAAATAAGTTGTAATATGGTGCACTTGATAATCCAGATGTACCATAAGCACTTTCAAGTAATGCTTGTGCAATCATGACAGATGCATATAAGTCATTGCTTGCTGCAACTTCAGAAGCAGCCCATCCGATTTGATTGATAAATGCTTGCGGATCGGCAGAAGATGCGACATCTAACTCATCCGCACGTACAGTTTGTGGTGTTGCTGTGACCAACATTGGCCCAACTAATAGGCTTGTCCCCACTAAAGGTGCAATGGCTTTTTTATTGATGGTCATTTTCCTTTTGGGCCTATGGTGTCGAGCGCTACGGGTTCTCAGCTCTTGCATTCAAATTCCTCCTCAAATGAAACAGTAAATAAAACTTCCTCTTAAACGAAACTTAATCATTTAAATTATACGTTTTATTTTATTGAAACTCAAACGAATCTTCAATTATTTACTTTTTGTAATCTTCACGTAATCAAAAAGTAACACAAAAGTAACGACAATTATCCCTTTTTACTAATTTGTACCTAAAAAAATAGAAAATTGGAGGCTTGGAAAAAATCTCCAAGCACTCCAATCGAACTGCTTTCAGTATTTGTCTATAATTGATTGAAGACGTTAACTACATTATCTACTGTAAAACCAAATTCTTCAAGTATTTTGTTTCCAGGAGCAGAAGCACCAAAGTGATCGATCGTGATCGTTTGACCTTCGATTCCTACATAACGTTCCCATCCAAATGAAGCAGCCGCTTCAATCGCAACACGCTTCGTCACTGATTTTGGCAAGACACTTTCTTGATATTCTGCAGATTGTTGTTCAAACAAATCAAAACTTGGCATAGAAACCACTGAGA
>NZ_JBIQDM010000034.1:0-515 GCF_045371165.1 Enterococcus pernyi | reverse complement strand
GCATCAGGAATCGTTAGTTTGGCAGTAGCAGAGTTTGAGAAGCGCATCAAAATGATGACAAAGACTGCTGAGCTACCTCCTTATGCAAATAAAGAAACAATCAAGCAGGTGTTGGGCATTGGGGATGTAAAGCTTAATGGTTGGATTGATCAGGGATTGAAAATCCAAGTTTGGAGTAAGCAAGATATCCGGATTCGTCGAGAAGCTTTGCAGCAATTTTTAATAGAACATTACGAAGTGTGATATGACATATAACTTGATAGTTGGTGGAAACTATTTATTTTAAGCAAGTAAAACGAGAGAAAGTAAATTTCTCTGAAATTCTAAAAGATTAGGGGGAGCTGAATAATGCAAGTAAGAAAGTCATTTACAAAACGATCCAATGACAAAATACTCTTAGCCGCACTAACTGAAAAAAAGCATCCAGTCCATCGAGTACGTCAACTACAAGCGCTTTGCTATATCAGTTTATTTTTAAATGTCATTTTGTTGTCAGTTATTTTTGCCATTTTATA
>NZ_JBIQDM010000033.1:0-532 GCF_045371165.1 Enterococcus pernyi | reverse complement strand
TGCGCCCATAGCTCAATTGGATAGAGTGTTTGACTACGGATCAAAAGGTTAGGGGTTCGACTCCTCTTGGGCGCGTTAGTTTTACGGGAAGTAGCTCAGCTTGGTAGAGCACTTGGTTTGGGACCAAGGGGTCGCAGGTTCGAATCCTGTCTTCCCGATTAGTAAATAGTTTCAAGGGGCCTTAGCTCAGCTGGGAGAGCGCCTGCTTTGCACGCAGGAGGTCAGCGGTTCGATCCCGCTAGGCTCCATTTCATTTAAATAATGAATACTTTTTTTCGCGGTGTAGCTCAGCTGGCTAGAGCGTCCGGTTCATACCCGGGAGGTCGGGGGTTCGATCCCCTCCGCCGCGATTATTTAAGAGCCTGGACCTTTAGCTCAGTTGGTTAGAGCAGACGGCTCATAACCGTCCGGTCGTAGGTTCGAGTCCTACAAGGTCCATAGCGACGTTGTATTTCATATTGGAGGATTACCCAAGTCCGGCTGAAGGGAACGGTCTTGAAAACCGTCAGGCGGGTAAAACCGTGCAAGGGTT
>NZ_JBIQDM010000031.1:225-576 GCF_045371165.1 Enterococcus pernyi | reverse complement strand
GGGCGATCGATTTGAGTTGACACCTAGAACGGAAACCGGTTGGCAAGTAAAAGGTGAATTGCCACAAGTAACAGTGACGGAACAAGCACAAACAGTAACCATCCAATATGAACGTCAAACCGGCGGAGCAATCACAGTGAACCATGAATTTATCGGTGATCCGACTAAGAATACGAGTGAGCGATTCACAGATGTCGGTAATGTAGGCGATCGATTTGATTTGACGCCTAGAACAGAAGTTGGCTGGCAAGTAAAAGGTGAGTTGCCACAAGTGACAGTGACGGAACAAGCACAAACAGTAACCATCCAATATGAACGTCAAACCGGCGGAGCAATCACAGTGAACCATGA
>NZ_JBIQDM010000031.1:0-125 GCF_045371165.1 Enterococcus pernyi | reverse complement strand
GGTGAGTTGCCACAAGTGACAGTGACGGAACAAGCACAAACAGTAACCATCCAATATGAACGTCAAACCGGCGGAGCGATCACAGTGAACCACGAATATATCGGTGATCCGACTATGAATAGCAG
>NZ_JBIQDM010000030.1:0-659 GCF_045371165.1 Enterococcus pernyi | reverse complement strand
AAATATTGCTGAATTTTATGGCCATCTAAAACTATTGTTGTCAGAATGAGTATCACTTCTTTTGATTCCACATCAATAGAGGACATTGGGATTGATGCAATAGAAGTTTTTTCCATTTGCGGTGTCTCCTTCTTTGTATACTTGGCAAACCGAGCATCATTAAACTTGTTCATAGCCTCTTTAGATTTGACACTAGCTTTTGTCCGATCTGCTTGCTGTGTGATTTTCCCCTGTTTTCTAAGACGACTCACTTTCTGCATCAACTTTTTTTCATTTAACTTTGTTTTTCTTACCAGTTCATCGTAGTTGGACACATAACCATTCTTATCAAACTTAATAGCTTTCAACAAAAGCTGTTCATCTGATGATGACCATGTCTTTTTAGCATTATTCTTTATTTTTCCGAGTTTCTTTAGTTTTAATATTCGTCCAGCAATAGCATGTTCAGTACGGTCAACACTTTCACCAATTGCTTTATATGTCGCTCCACTTTTGTACATAGCAATAATTCGCTTATCTTCTTCCAGAGAATATTTCCGACCGCTTGAATCAAATGATTTAGTAAGATCCACCTCTGGTAATTGACCGGCCTTTTGCATTTTATAGATTTTCATTTCGACAGCTTTTAGGGAACGATCTAATTTTTTAGCCATTTCTTT